>NZ_JBHYKH010000015.1:0-3236 GCF_042741275.1 Streptomyces sp. NPDC058964 | reverse complement strand
AGAGAGTGCGCGCCCCCCCCCCGCAATTCTTCGGGGGGTTGATCGCCCCGCCATGTCGGGAAATGACGGTGTCTCTCAGCGCTGTTGTCACTCGTTCGTGAGCGGGTCGGCTCACTTGTCGAGTGACGCCAGCGCCTTCTTGACCAGTGCCGTCCGGTCGGCCGCCGCGGGGACCTGCTCCAGGCCGAAGCCCAGCAGCACGGTGTCCTTCGTGGTGACCGCTCCGTACGTCTTGAACAGGGCTCCGGAGCGCGTCCAGTCCTTCAGGACCGCCGGGCTGCCCGGGGGCGGTCCGGCCACGCTCCAGGCACCCAGGGACGACTCGAAGCCCTCGGTGTCCTTCGCCGCGCCACCGACGACGAGTGAGGCGTCGTCGGCGAGGACGCCGTGACCGCCGCTGCCCGGGTCGGTGATGTAGCTGATCGAGACCTCGACGGACCTCCCCGCGTAGGCGCTCAGGTCGAAGCTCACCTGCTGCCACCCGTTGGAGCTGCCGGTGAGGCTGTTCCAGGTTCCGGTGGTGCCGGCGGCCGTGCAGGCGTTGTCCGCGAGCGTCAGGTAGTGCTTGAGCCACGGGTGCTCGCCGATCAGGAACCCGGCCCCGCACTCCGAGGGCACGGTGGTCCTGGTGGCTCCTCCCGTCTCCGGGAGGGTCGTCCAGTCGTCGGCGCCCACGGTGTGCGCCTCGATCACCGCGTGGTCGTAGCCGGGTTCGGTGTCCCACAGCAGCCGGGTGCTCAGGGACGGCTTGTCGGCCGCGCTCACTGCGGTGAGGTCGATGGTGCGGGTGAGGCGCTTGTAGGCGTCGTCGGTGTGGACCGCGGCGGCCATGGAGGAGCCGGTGTACGGCCCGTACGGGTTGACGGTCCCGGCGAACTGGCCCGCGCCCGCACTGGCGAACTGCGGGTACTTGTCCGCGGACAGCTCGTCGGAGGTGACGCCGTAGGTGCCTGCCTTGTCGAGCGGGTTGCCGGGCGCGTCGCCGAGCGCGCCGGTGTAGCCGTCGAGGCCGCCGGTGCCGGTGAAGCCGGTGGCTCCGGGGATCGACGTACGCGAGTAGGCGCCCAGGTAGTACTGGCTGAAGTCGTCCGACGGGGTGCCGTCGGCGAGTCTCACGTTGCCGCCGGCCAGTTCACCGGCCTCGATCAGCTTGCCGCCCTCGTTGAGGTAGGCGCGCAGCTGGAGCTGGGTGGCGTTGCCGGGACCGCTCGCGCCGGAGTAGTGGACGACGGTCCTGAAGTACTTCAGTACGCCGAGCGCGTCGGGCGCGCCCTGTGTGGCGACGTCCCAGACGGTCGCCCTGCGGCCGTTCGCCTTCAGCGCGTCCACGTACTTCTGGGCCTGTGTGGCCGCCGCGCCTTCCTCGGCCACGACGAGGGTGTCGGCCCTGGGCCGCTCGGCGACGGTGTAGGTGAAGTGCGGGCCGGTGACCTTCTTGCCGCTCCTGGTCCTGCCGGTGAACCACACCTCCACGTTGTCGCCCGGCTCGCCGTCCTTGACCTTGGCCCGGTACTCGTCGAAGTAGAGGTTGTCCGCGCCGCCGTAGGTCTCGCCGCCCTTCCAGGGCCGGAGCGCCTGGCCCCGGGTACGGCCGCCGTCGACGCGGTACTTGAGCTCCTTGTCGCGCACCGACTTCCGTACGACGACCGAGACCTGCTGGTCGGCGCCGCGCGAGTACGACGTGGAGAACGTGGCCGGGGTGAAGTCGGCGGCGCTCAGGCCGACCGAGGAGACCGGCTGGTCGGGGTGGTCGGCGGTCTCGGCGACGGAGAGCGCGAACGGGATGTTCTTCGCGAACTCCTGCTGGATCAGCTTCTCGTCGTCGGGGAAGTTGAAGACCGACTGACAGTCGGCCGCCTTCCAGGCGTCGTTCGGGTCGAGGTTCGAGGCGGTCTGGCAGGTCGACATCTCGGGGGTGAACATCGCCATGCCGTTGACGTTGGACGCGTGGCCGTCCGCCTCGCCGTTGGTGGTGTACAGCTCCGAGGAGACCTGCGGGTGGTAGCCCGGGACCGCGGAGTTGTCGGGGGTTCCGGCGAGCGCCTTGTAGAGGACGTCGTCCGGGGTCGCGGTGGCCACCTGCCAGCCGACGCCGTACAGGAGCAGCTCGGCGGCCGAGTGGTAGTTGATGCCGTACGTGAAGCCGACACGCTTCTCGAAGCGGTCCAGCGCCCGCGTCTCGGGCTCGGACCCGGGGCTCGCGCCGCGGTAGGTCTCGCTGGTGGGGTTGGGCGACGAACCCTCGTCGTCATAGCCCCACTTGTAGGCGAAGTTGCGGTTGAGGTCGACGCCGTCGCCGGTGGAGATGACGCCGTCGCCGTTGACGTCCCGCAGGTTCTTGCGCCACAGGCGGGTGCCCGCGTCGCGGAAGGTGTAGTCGTACCCGTCAGGGTTGGCCGAGAGGACGAACCACAGCTCGGTCGAGTCGACGATCTTCCTGATGCGCTTGTCCGTCTTGTAGTTGTCCAGGTAATAGTGCATCAGGCGCCGGGTCATCTCCGGTGTGATCCACTCGCGGGCGTGCTGGTTGGACACGTACAGCACGGAGGGTTTCGACCCGTCCTTCGACTTCTTCGCGTTCTTTGTCAGCTTGAGCGCGAGGATGTCCTGGCCGTCGACGGTCTTGCCGATGGACTCGACCTTGGTGAGGCCTGGGTTGGCCCGACCGGTCCTGAGGATCTCCTCCTCGAGTCCGCCACTGCCGCTGTACGGGCGGAACACGCCCTGGGCCGCGCCCTCGACGCGTGCCTCGGCCTTGGCCGAAAGTGTGTGCTCGGTGAGGTCTACGCCCTGCTTCTCGAGTCTCTTGGCCTGCTTGTCGGTGAGGTAGACCTCGACGGCTGTCCTGCCGCCTCCGGCCACCTGCTCGCCCAGTTCGCGGCCGTCCTGGCCCGCCTCGAGCAGCAGGGGTATCTGCTTCTGGGTGACTTCCGCACGGAAGACCTTGACCTCGTCCGGGTCGGACTTCGTGGAACTTCCGCTCTGCGCCTGGGCGATGGGTGCGAGGCCGGCTGCGCCGAACAGGAGCGCGCCGACAGCGAGGATCGATCTCGCTCTGTGTCTCATGAACCCCCCTAGATGGGGCCTGTCCGACAGGCCTGGGTTCGCCACAGCAGCGAACAGATGCCAGGCTCATGACAGCTCATGATCGAGTCAAGAGCGCGGGAAGGACACGCGAAGGCGGATGCGGGCCACCCGAGTGGGCGCTTGCCCGGCTGGTTGACGACTCAGTTGCC
>NZ_JBHYKH010000014.1:24029-43607 GCF_042741275.1 Streptomyces sp. NPDC058964 | reverse complement strand
CGGGGGTTGTCTCTCGTGCACGGGGGCGGTCGCGCGGGGGGGGTGCGGCCCACAGAGGCCAGTGATATTGTCCCGCGCGGCCCCCACAGCCCAGGTCCTCATAGCCGAACTGCCCTACGTGACGCTGCTGCTGCGTGTGCGCGGCAACACCGACACCGAGCGGCGGGCCCTGGAGCGCCGCCGCGACTTCGACCACCAGGTGGCCGGTCTGCTGCAGGCGGCGGCCGCCGAGGGGGACGTGCGCGCGGACGTGGAGGTGCGTCTCGCCACCCGGCTGGTCTTCGGGATGATCAATTCTGTCGTCGAGTGGTACCGCCCGGACGGACGGGGGGCCAGCGAGCGGGAGGTGGCGGACGCCGTGGTGCGACTGGCCTTCGGAGGCCTGCGCCGGGACGGATGAGCCGGTCGGCCGGCCGGCCCTCCGGCGGGCCCCGTGCGGTGGGCCGGTCCTTCGGCGGGCCGGCCCGCCGGTGCATCAGCCCTCCGGCTCCAGGTCCTCCTCCTCGAACACCAGCAGGGTCCGTGTGCTGAGCACCTCCGGGATCGCCTGGAGCCGGGTGAGCACCAGCTCGCGCAGCGCCCTGTTGTCCGGCGTGTGCACCAGGAGCAGGACGTCGAAATCACCGCCCACCAGCGCGATGTGGGAAGCGCCGGGCAACTGTCTGAGCTGCTCGCGCACCGTGCGCCAGGTGTTCTGCACGATCTTCAGCGTGATGTACGCGGACGTGCCCTGACCCGCGCGTTCATGGTCGACGCGGGCTCCGAAACCGCGGATGACGCCGTCCTCGACGAGGCGGTTGATGCGCGCGTAGGCATTGGCGCGCGAGACATGCACGCGTTCGGCGACGGAGCGTATCGAGGCACGGCCGTCCGCCTGCAGTATCTGCAGGATGTCCTGATCAATGGCGTCCAGCGGGCGCGGGGGCGGCAGGACGATGCCGGCTTCCGGGCCCTCGGCCATTTGTTCAGGTGCCATGTCCCCCCGCCTTCCCGTCATGGACGTACTGCGTTCATTCCAGGTTGCGGAGAACCGTTTGTCCACAGCCTGACGGCGCCTGTAGCCAAAATGTGCCGACGACCGAACAATCGGTAGGTGAGGCGAGTCACAGGCGACGCGCCTCCCGTAGCCACTCCCACGAGGAGGTGCCGTCATGACGGTCATGGAGCAGCGAGGGGCCTACCGGCCTTCGCCGCCGCCCGCCTGGCAGCCCCGTATGGACCCCGCGCCGCTGCTGCCCGACACCGAGCCCTACCGCGTCCTCGGTACGGAGGCGGCCACGAAGGCCGACCCGGAGCTGCTGCGCCGGCTGTACAGCCAGCTGGTGCGCGGCCGTCGGTACAACGTGCAGGCCACCGCCCTCACCAAGCAGGGCCGCCTCGCCGTCTACCCCTCCAGCACCGGCCAGGAGGCCTGCGAGGTCGCCGCGGCGCTGGCCCTGGAGGAGCGCGACTGGCTCTTCCCCAGCTACCGGGACACACTCGCCGCGGTCGCCCGTGGAGTCGACCCCGTCGAGGCCCTCACCCTCCTGCGCGGCGACTGGCACACCGGCTACGACCCGTACGAGCACCGCGTGGCCCCCCTGTCCACGCCCCTCGCCACCCAGCTCCCGCACGCCGTCGGCCTCGCCCACGCCGCCCGCCTCAAGGGCGACGACGTGGTCGCGCTCGCGCTGGTCGGCGACGGCGGCACCAGCGAGGGCGACTTCCACGAAGCACTGAACTTCGCCGCCGTCTGGCAGGCACCGGTCGTCTTCCTGGTCCAGAACAACGGCTTCGCCATCTCCGTCCCGCTCGCCAAGCAGACCGCCGCCCCCTCGCTGGCCCACAAGGCCGTCGGGTACGGCATGCCGGGCCGGCTGGTCGACGGCAACGACGCCGCCGCCGTCCACGAGGTGCTCAGCGACGCCGTACGGCAGGCGCGCGCGGGAGGCGGCCCGACCCTCGTCGAGGCGGTGACGTACCGCATCGACGCCCACACCAACGCCGACGACGCCACCCGCTACCGCGGGGACGCCGAGGTCGAGGCCTGGCGCGAGCACGACCCGATCCAGCTGCTCGAGCGGGAGCTGACCGCCCGCGGACTGCTCGACGAGGACGGCGTGCGCGCCGCACGCGAGGACGCCGAGGCGATGGCCGCCGACCTGCGCGAGCGCATGAACCGGGACCCGGAGCTCAACCCCATGGACCTGTTCGACCACGTGTACGCCGAGCCCACCCCGCAACTGCTGGAGCAGCGCGCCCTTCTGCAGGCCGAGCTCGAGGCCGAGCAGGAAGGCGGTCACTGATGACCACCGTCGCAGTCAAGCCCGCCACCATGGCGCAGGCCCTCACGCGTGCGATGCGCGACGCGATGGCCGCCGACCCCGCCGTGCACGTCATGGGCGAGGACGTCGGCACGCTCGGCGGCGTCTTCCGGGTCACCGACGGACTCGCCAAGGAGTTCGGCGAGGACCGCTGCACGGACACCCCGCTCGCCGAGGCGGGCATCCTCGGCACGGCCGTCGGCATGGCGATGTACGGGCTGCGCCCGGTCGTGGAGATGCAGTTCGACGCGTTCGCCTACCCCGCCTTCGAGCAGCTCGTCAGCCACGTCGCCCGCATGCGCAACCGCACGCGCGGCAAGATGCCTCTGCCGATCACCATCCGGGTCCCCTACGGCGGCGGCATCGGCGGCGTCGAGCACCACAGCGACTCCTCCGAGGCGTACTACATGGCGACCCCGGGGCTCCACGTCGTCACGCCCGCCACCGTCGCCGACGCGTACGGGCTGCTGCGTGCCGCCATCGCCTCCGACGACCCGGTCGTCTTCCTGGAGCCCAAGCGCCTGTACTGGTCGAAGGACTCCTGGAACCCGGAGCACCCGACGGACGTCGAGCCGATCGGCCGCGCGGTGGTGCGGCGCACCGGCCGGAGCGCCACGCTCCTCACGTACGGGCCGTCCGTGTCCGTGTGCCTCGAAGCCGCCGAGGCGGCACAGGCGGAGGGCTGGGACCTCGAGGTCGTCGACCTGCGCTCCCTGGTGCCCTTCGACGACGAGACGGTCTGCGCGTCGGTGCGGCGCACCGGACGCGCGGTCGTCGTGCACGAGTCGGGCGGATTCGGCGGTCCCGGCGGGGAGATCGCGGCCCGGGTCACGGAGCGCTGCTTCCACCACCTGGAGGCCCCGGTGCTGCGCGTGGCCGGATTCGACATCCCCTACCCGCCGCCGATGCTGGAGCGGCACCACCTGCCCGGCGTCGACCGGATCCTGGACGCCGTCGCGCGTCTGCAGTGGGAGGCCGAGGGCTGATGGCACAGGTACTGGAGTTCAGGCTTCCCGACCTCGGGGAGGGGCTCACCGAGGCGGAAATCGTCCGCTGGCTGGTGCAGGTCGGCGACGTCGTCGCCATCGACCAGCCGGTCGTCGAGGTCGAGACGGCCAAGGCGATGGTCGAGGTCCCCTGCCCCTACGGCGGTGTCGTCACCGCCCGCTTCGGTGAGGAGGGCACGGAACTTCCCGTGGGAGCGCCACTGCTGACGGTGGCGGTGGGACCCGACACCTCCGGCGGTGAGAGCGAGGGTTCGGGCAACGTGCTGGTCGGCTACGGCACGTCGGAAGCGCCGGCGCGGCGACGCAGGGTGCGTACGGCACCGGTCGCGCCCGCCACGCGCGGCGGCGCGAACGGCGTCACCGGGACGGCCACGACCGCGGCACCCGTGGCCGCGGCACCCGCCGCGGCGGGCGCGACGTCCGGAACCACCACGGCGGGCGGTGCGTCCGCCGGGCGCGCGGGCACGCCGCACGCCGACGGTCCCGTCCCCGTGATCTCCCCGCTCGTGCGCCGGCTCGCCCGCGAGAACGGCCTGGACCTGCGGCAGCTCGTGGGCTCCGGTCCCGAAGGGCTGATCCTGCGTGCGGACGTCGAGGGCGCGCTCAAGGCCGGGACCGCGCACGCCGGTCCCGCGGCGGCACCCGCCCCGGCCCCGGCGGCGGGCCCGTCCAAGGCCGCCGTGACCTCCTCGGCGCCCGGCCCCGCGGGCACCCGCGTCCCCCTCAAGGGCATCCGCGGCGCGGTCGCCGACAAGCTCTCCCGCAGCCGCCGCGAGATCCCGGACGCCACCTGCTGGGTGGACGCCGACGCCACGGAACTCATGCGCGCGCGTGCGGCGATGAACGCGGCCGGGGGGCCGAAGATCTCCCTGCTCGCGCTCCTCGCCCGGATCTGCACCGCGGCTCTCGCCCGCTTCCCCGAGCTCAACTCCACGGTGGACATGGAGGCCCGCGAGATCGTCCGGCTGGACCAGGTGCACATCGGGTTCGCCGCGCAGACCGAGCGCGGGCTCGTCGTGCCCGTCGTACGGGACGCGCACGCGCGGGACGCGGAGGGACTGACCGCGGAGTTCGCGCGGCTGACCGAGGCCGCGCGCGCCGGGACACTGACGCCCGGCGAACTCACGGGCGGGACCTTCACGCTGAACAACTACGGGGTGTTCGGCGTCGACGGCTCCACGCCGATCATCAACCACCCCGAGGCGGCCATGCTCGGCGTCGGCCGCATCGTCCCCAAGCCGTGGGTGCACGAGGGCGAGCTCGCGGTGCGCCAGGTCGTCCAGCTCTCGCTCACCTTCGACCACCGGGTGTGCGACGGCGGCACGGCGGGCGGCTTCCTGCGGTACGTGGCGGACTGCGTGGAACAGCCGGCGGTGCTGCTGCGCACGCTGTGACCGGTTCCCTGTGATCAGGACGGCACGCATACTCGGAGGGTGACCGCCCACGAGCCCGCCGTCCCCGGCCCCGACGCGTCGTACGCCGACACGGAGTACGACGAGGCGGAGCACGACGACACGGAGTACGACGTCGTCGTGCTGGCCGGCGGTGCCGCGCGCCGGCTCGGCGGGGTCGACAAACCCCAGGTGCGGGTCGGCGGGCGCCCGTTGCTCGACCGGGTGCTCGCGGCCTGCGCGCGAGCGCGCGTGACCGTCGTCGTGGCCGATCCCCGGCCGACCGCGCGGCCCGTGCGCTGGGCCCGCGAGGAGCCGCCCGGCGGCGGACCGGTCGCCGCGCTCCACGCCGGGCTCCGCCGGACAGCGGCGGAACCCGCCCCGGCAGAACCCGCGCAGTACACCGTGGTGCTCTCCGCCGACCTGCCGTTCCTCGAAGAGGCCACCGTGCGCCGGCTGCTGACGGCCCTGCGCACCACCGGCACCGAGGGCGCGCTGCTCACCGATGCCGACGGCCGCGACCAGCCCCTCGTGGCCGCCTACCGCACGGCCGCCCTGTGCCGCGGGCTGGCGGCGCTCACCGAGGCCACGTCGACGGGCGGCTCCGCCCCGGACCGTGGCCTCTTTGGGATGCCCCTGCGCCGGCTCACCGGCGCGCTCGACCTCACCCGCGTCCCGGACCCGCTCGCGTCCTTCGACTGCGACACCTGGGACGACATCGCCACCGCCAGGACACGCATCAGGGAGCATGGGCACGTGTTGGATGAATGGATCTCCGCAGTCAAGGACGAGCTGGGCATCGACCTGGACGTCGACACCGGCGTCCTGCTCGACCTCGCACGTGACGCCGCCCACGGCGTGGCCCGCCCCGCCGCCCCACTGACCACCTTCCTCGTCGGCTACGCGGCCGCGCAGGGCAAGGGCGGCCCCGAAGCGGTGGCGGAGGCCGCCCGCAAGGCGGCGGCACTGGCACTGCGCTGGGAGGAAGAGAACGCCTCCCCGCAGCCCGCCCCGGGCCCGGACGCCGGATGACCGCCCGCGGCAGCAGGGCCGGCGGGCACGCCGAAGCGGACGCCGACGACCTCGACGTCGAGGAGGCACTCGCCCTCGTGAGGGAGCCCCAGGCAGAGCGCGACCCCACCCCCGGCGCACAGGTGCCCACGCCCCCCTCCGATGCGTGGCGCGCCTCCGACGACCGTCACCACAAGGCCACCTCGTGGCCCCGGGCCCGTGAGATCGCCGCCCGGGCCGCCCGCTCGGGCGCCCGCCGTGCCCGCGTCTCCGTGCCGCTCGGCGACGCCCTCGGCCTGGTCCTCGCCACTCCTCTCGACGCGCTCACCGACCTGCCCTCCTTCGACACGTCCGCGATGGACGGCTGGGCGGTCGCCGGACCCGGCCCCTGGGCCGTCCGCGCCGAGGGAGTCCTGGCAGGTCACGCGCAGCCCGAGCCGCTGACGGACGGGGAAGCGGTACGGATCGCGACCGGCGCCCGCATCCCGCCCGACACCACGGCCGTCCTGCGCAGTGAGCACGGCCGTACGGACGACAAGGGCCGTCTGCACCCCACCCGGGAGGTGGGCCACGGCCAGGACATCCGCCCCCGCGGCCAGGAGTGCCGAACGGGCGACCAGTTGCTGCCGGTCGGCACCCTCGTCACCCCCGCCGTGCTGGGGCTGGCCGCGGCCGCCGGATACGACAGCGTCACCACCGTCCCCCGCCCCCGCGCCGAGGTCCTCGTATTGGGCGACGAACTGCTGACCGAGGGGCTCCCGCGCGAGGGACTCATCCGGGACGCGCTCGGCCCGATGCTGCCGTCCTGGCTGCGGGCGCTCGGCGCCGAGGTCACCGGGGTGCGCCGGCTCGGCGACGACGCCAAGACCCTGCACAAGGCCGTCACCTCGTCCGACGCCGACCTCGTCATCACCACCGGCGGCACCGCGGCCGGTCCCGTCGACCACATCCACCCCACCCTGCGCCGCATCGGAGCCGAACTCCTCGTCGACGGGGTCAAGGTGCGCCCCGGTCACCCCATGCTGCTGGCCCGGACCAAGGAGAACCAGCACCTCGTCGGGCTGCCCGGAAACCCGCTCGCTGCCGTCTCCGGCCTGCTCACGCTCGCCGAACCGCTGCTGCGGACCCTCGCCGCGCATCCGGCGCCCGAACCGTACGCGCTGCCACTGCTGGAGGCGGTGCACGGGCACCCTTACGACACCCGGCTGATCCCCGTGGTGCTGCGTGACGACGGTGCCGCGCCGCTGCACTACAACGGCCCGGCGATGCTGCGCGGCATCGCCGCCGCCGACGCGCTCGCGGTCGTGCCGCCGGGCGGCGCCCGCCAGGGTCAGGAGACGGAACTCCTCGACCTGCCCTGGGCGACCGCCGGGATCGGGGTGTGTTTCACGTGAAACTTCCGGGCCATGACGCCATAGCCCGACAGGCGGACGAGCACCTGGTCACCCACCGGGTGAAACTGCCGAGGAAGGCGGTGGAGCGCCCGGTCCGCCAGGTCGTCAAACGGCTCTTGATGGCCCTGCTGGTGCTGGTCGCGACCGCGCTGATCGTCTACGCGGATCACGAGGGCTACAACGACAACTCCGACGGCTCCGTCGATCTGCTCGACGCGTTCTACTACGCGACCGTCACCCTCTCCACCACCGGGTACGGCGACATCACCCCGGTCAGCGACAGTGCCCGGCTCACCAACATCTTCGTCATCACGCCCCTGCGCGTGCTGTTCCTGATCATCCTGGTCGGTACCACGCTGGAGGTCCTCACCGAGCGCACCCGTGAGGAATGGCGTCTGACCCGCTGGAGGTCCACCTTGCGCGACCACACCGTCGTCATCGGCTTCGGCACGAAGGGGCGGTCGGCGATCCAGACCGTGTGCGCGACGGGGCTGCAGAAGGAGCAGGTCGTCGTCATCGACCCCAGCTCCAAGGTGATCGACGCGGCCGCGGCCGAGGGCTACGCGGGGGTCACGGGCGACGCTACGCGCAGCGAGGTGCTGAAGCGGGCCGAGGTGCACAGGGCCCGGCAGATCATCGTCGCGCCGCAGCGGGACGACACGGCCGTGCTCGTCACGCTCACCGCCCGGCAGCTCAACCGCGGTGCCAAGATCGTGGCCGCGGTGCGCGAGGAGGAGAACGCGCCGCTGCTCAAGCAGTCCGGCGCCGACGCCGTCATCACCAGTGCCAGCGCGGCGGGCCGGTTGCTCGGCCTGTCCGTGCTCAGCCCCGCCGCGGGCATGGTCATGGAGGACCTCATCCAGCAGGGCAGCGGTCTCGACATCGTGGAACGACCGGTGGTCAGGGCCGAGGCGGGCAAAGGCCCGCGCGAGACGGACGACCTGGTGGTGAGCGTCGTACGCGGGCACCGCGTGCTCGGTTACGACGATCCGTCCATCGGCGCCCTGCAGCTGACGGACCGGCTGATCACGATCGTCCGGGCGACGCCGGGGGCGCGGGTCACGCCGGACCTGCGGCCGTTGCCGCGGGACTGAGCGGGCCTTCCCGGGAGCCCGCCGTGGCGGGAGGTAGCGTCGCGGTCATGCATGCGATCACGATTCCCGAACCTGGTGGGCCCGAGGCGCTGGTGTGGGACGAGGTCCCCGATCCGGTGCCCGGCGAGGGCGAGGTGCTGGTCGAGGTGGTGGCCAGCGCGGTCAACCGGGCCGACATCCTGCAGCGGCAGGGCTTCTACAACCCGCCGCCCGGCGCCTCCCCGTACCCCGGACTGGAGTGCTCCGGCCGGATCGTCGCGCTCGGCTCCGGTGTCGCCGGCTGGGCCGTCGGCGACGAGGTGTGCGCGCTGCTCGCCGGCGGCGGCTATGCCGAGAAGGTCGCCGTCCCCGCCGGACAGCTGCTGCCGGTTCCCGAGGGCGTCGACCTCAAGCAGGCCGCCGCGCTGCCCGAGGTGGTCTGCACGGTCTGGTCGAACGTCTTCATGGTCTCCCACCTCCGCCCCGGCGAGACACTGCTCGTGCACGGCGGCTCCAGCGGTATCGGCACGATGGCGATCCAGCTCGCCAAGGCGGTCGGCGCGAAGATCGCGGTCACGGCCGGTACCCGGGAGAAGCTCGACCGCTGTGCCGAGCTGGGCGCCGACGTCCTGATCAATTACAAGGACCAGGACTTCGTCGCCGAGGTCAAGAAGGCGACGGACGGCGCGGGCGCCGACGTCATCCTCGACAACATGGGCGCGAAGTACCTGGACCGCAACGTCCAGACCCTCGCCGTGAACGGCCGGCTCGCGATCATCGGCCTCCAGGGCGGTGCCAAGGGCGAGCTGAACATCGGCGCGCTCCTCAACAAGCGGGCCGCCGTCAGCGCGACCTCGCTCCGCGCCCGCCCGCTTGCCGAGAAGGCGGCCATCGTCGCGGCCGTCCGCGAGCACGTCTGGCCTCTGGTCGCCGCCGGTCACGTCCGTCCGGTCGTCGACCGTGAGCTGCCGATGGCGGAGGCGGCCGAGGCCCACCGGGTGGTGGAGGCCAGCGGTCACGTCGGCAAGGTGCTGCTGATCGCGCCGTAGCGCGCTCTCAGCCCCTGCGCACCCGCAGTGCGAGGAACGCCAGCCCCAGCCCGAGCCCGATCAGGACCAGTCCGCTGCCCAGCGGCAGGATCTGCAGGACGGGCTCGGCATCGGGGGCTGCGGCGCGGGAGACGGCCTGCCTGGCGGGGTGCAGCGGTGGCGCGGAGGGTCCGACCGCCGCCTCCTGGGGCGACTCGGAGGGCGCCTCGGAGGGGGTCTGCTGGGCGCTCTCGGCTCCGCCCTCGTCGGGATCCGCCTCCTCCGATTCGGGGTCGGCGCCCTCCACCTGTGCCGCGGGTTCCTCCGGCCGTCCCGGCCGCAGCCGCCCCTCACCGGGCCGGCTCCCGGCCCGGGACGGACCGGCCGAGGCCGAGGCCGACACGGAGAGCGAGACCGAGGCGGAGGGCGAGGCGGAGCCGGAGGCGAAGGAGAGGGAAGAGGAGGGGGCGAGGGGGCCCGGGGGCGCGGCCTCCGCGCCGTACGCGGGCACGGCGCCGCACGGCACGGTTGCCGCACCCAGGACGAACGGCAGTCCCGCAGCGCGGAGCGTGAGACTCAGCCATGGAGTCACGGCGGTGACCTCCCGGAGCACAGTCGCCAAGACCGACGGAAAACCGACGGAAATAAGCCTCACATCCATGGATCATCCCGGCATTCCGGATTGGGCCGACGGGTCTAAACGGTGGATCAGCCCCCACAGGGGGCACCACGGTGATGAGGTGTAGGCGTGCGAGAGAATGGCGGCATGGAGATGCCGAGGAACGAAAGGTCACCGGAGAATCCCCAGATCCTGGTCCTGGGCCAGGACGGGACGGCTCTCGGTGGCGCAGGAGACGAGGACTCCCGCGAGACGCCGGTGACGGATCAGGTGGAGCAGCCCGCGAAGGTCATGCGCATCGGCAGCATGATCAAGCAGCTCCTTGAGGAGGTGCGTGCCGCTCCTCTGGACGAGGCGAGCCGGGCCCGGCTCAAGGAGATCCACCGCAGCTCGGTGAAGGAGCTGGAGGACGGTCTGGCCCCTGAGCTCGTCGAGGAGCTGGAGCGGATCTCCCTGCCGTTCACGGACGGGGTGACGCCGAGCGACGCCGAACTGCGCATCGCGCAGGCCCAGCTGGTCGGCTGGCTCGAGGGGCTGTTCCACGGGATCCAGACGACGCTGTTCGCCCAGCAGATGGCCGCGAGGGCCCAGCTGGAGCAGATGCGCCGCGCCCTTCCGCCGGGCATGGGCCACGAAGGCGACGACGGGCACATGGGCGGCCGGTCGGGCGGGCCGTACCTGTAGAACCCCCGCGTACGTCTGCCCGTATCCGCGACTTCCTGTCCGTACCAAGGGCCCGGCACCGGCTGCCGGGCCCCTTCTTCATGCCTGCTTCTTCATGCCTGCTTCTTCATGCGTGCGTCTTCTTCATGCGCGCGTCCGGGGTCAGCCGGTCGGCGGGTTGCCGGACGAGACGTTGAGCTGGATCTCCACGTCCTTCGGGGCGACGTCCGAGCCGGCGGCGGGGAGCTGGTTGATGACCGCGCCCTCGCCGTAGGTGTTCTCGTCGACCTGCACGATCTTCACGGTCCAGCCGGCGGCTTGCGCGCAGGCCTTGACCGACTTGATGTACTTGAAGCGGAAGTCGGGGAGCTGGATCTTCTTGGGGTCGTCGTACGACTCCGACGGCTCCGTGCACTCGGTGGTCTCGATCGTCTTCGACGTGTCCGGACCGCGGTAGCCCTCCGTGTGTCCGGAGGCCGAGCTGCTCGCGCTGCTCCCGCCGCCCTTGGTGCCGTCGTCGCCGTTGTTCAGGCTCAGCGCGACGATCAGGCCGGCGACCGCGACCAGGGACACCACGATCGAGCCGATGATCACCGGCTTGTTGCCCTTGCCGCCGCCCCCGCCCGAGGACGGGACCGCGGTCTGGGGCGTGATGTTGTACGGCGGCGGAGTGGACGGTGTCTGCTGCCCGTATCCGACCGAAGGCGTCTGGTAGCCGCCGTGCTGCGGGTAGCCGTAGGACGGAGCGGGCGCCGCGGTGCCGTACGGGCTGGGGGCCGGGGTCGGCTGGTACGGGGTCTGTACGGGCCCGGTGGGTGCCGGGGTGGCCTGACCGACCGGCGGGAACACCGCGGAGCCGACGCCCGCGCCGCTCTGCGACGGGGTGCCCGGCACGATGCTCGGCGGGGCCGCCTGGACGGACGCGGCGACGCGCAGGCACTCGTCGCGCATGGACTCGGCGGACGGGAAGCGCTCGTTCGGGTTCTTCTTCAGCGCGCGGGCGACCAGTGCGTCGACGGCCGGGGGCAGCGAACGGTTGATCGAGGAAGGAGCCACCGGCTCCTCCTGCACATGCGCGTAGGCGATGGCCAGCGGGGAGTCCGCCTCGAACGGCAGCCGCCCGGTGACCAGCTGGAACAGCATGATGCCGACCGAGTACAGGTCGGAGCGGGCGTCCACGCCCCGGCCCAGGGCTTGCTCGGGCGAGAGGTACTGAGGGGTGCCGACGACCATGCCGGTCTGTGTCATGGAGGTGACACCGGACTGCATGGCGCGGGCGATGCCGAAGTCCATCACCTTGACGACGCCGCGCTTGGTCATCATCACGTTGCCGGGCTTGATGTCGCGGTGGACCAGCCCCATCTCGTGGCTGATCTCCAGTGCGGCCAGCACATCGGCGGTGATCTTCAGCGCCTGGTCGACGGGCATCGCGCCCTGCTGACGCACGTACTCGTCGAGTACCGAGCCGAGCGGGCGGCCCTCGATGTACTCCATGACGATGTACGGCATCGTCGCGCCGTCGAGGTCGTCCTCACCGGTGTCGAAGACGGACACGATGTTGGTGTGCGTGAGCTTGGCCACTGCCTGGGCCTCGCGGCGGAACCGCTCGCGGAAGGCCTGTTCTCGGCCCAGCTCGGTGTGGAGCGTCTTGATCGCGACCTGGCGGTCCAGCACCGAGTCGTACGCCAGGTGCACCGAGGCCATGCCGCCTTCGCCGAGCAAGTCGCGCAGCTGGTAGCGGCCACCGGCGAGCGCCCGCCCCGCGTACCGGCCCTGTGCGCCGTCCTGGCTCATCTTTCCCCGTCCCCCACTAGACCGTCAGGCGCCGTCGTCGACCGGCCGTCGTTGATCGAATGTGTCATTCCCGGCCAAGTCTGCCCCAGGGCACAGACACGTCAAGCGCGGTGCCCGTTCCGTGACCGTACGCGAAAGAAGCGTCGCGGAAGCGTTACAGCGGCCGTACGCACGGCACACAGAATTTGCACGACAGCGCGTGCTACGGGTTTCATGACCGGTCCGTCTCAGGTCGGTCCCGGTATCCATCTCGGACCGGAGGCTTGCGCGGAGGCTGTAGCGTGGCCGACGGAGACCGTAACAACACCGCGCGCACCGCGGGCAGAAACGACGGCGAGGACTGATGGCACAGACGCAGCGCGCCCAGGGCCCGTCCGACCCCGAGGCGTCCGGCGGAGGCATGTCAGACGCGCCGGAGATGTGGGGCAACGGAGGGCTCGTCGGCGACGGCCGGTACCGGCTGACCCACCGGCTCGGCCGGGGCGGCATGGCCGAGGTGTTCGCGGCCGAGGACGTGCGCCTCGGACGCACGGTCGCGGTCAAGTTGCTGCGCGCCGACCTCGCCGAGGACCCGACCTCCAAGGCCCGCTTCACGCGCGAGGCCCAGTCGGTGGCCGGCCTCAACCACCACGCGATCGTCGCCGTCTACGACTCCGGCGAGGACTTCGTGGGCGGCCAGTCGGTGCCGTACATCGTGATGGAGCTGGTCGAGGGCCGCACCATTCGCGATCTGCTGCTCAACGCCGAGGCGCCGGGCCCCGAACAGGCCCTGATCATCGTCTCCGGCGTCCTCGAGGCGCTGGCCTACTCGCACCAGCACGGCATCGTGCACCGCGACATCAAGCCGGCCAACGTCATCATCACCACCAACGGTGCCGTCAAGGTGATGGACTTCGGCATCGCCCGCGCCCTGCACGGCGCGTCCACGACGATGACGCAGACCGGCATGGTCATGGGCACCCCGCAGTACCTCTCCCCGGAGCAGGCGCTCGGCAAGGCCGTCGACCACCGCTCCGACCTGTACGCGGTGGGCTGTCTGCTGTACGAACTCCTGGCCCTGCGGCCCCCGTTCACGGGTGAGACCCCGCTGTCGGTGGTCTACCAGCATGTCCAGGACATCCCCGTCCCGCCGTCCGAGAACTCGGACAGCTCGCCGCCCGAGCTCGACGGCCTGGTCATGCGCTCGCTCGCCAAGGAGCCGGACGACCGCTTCCAGACGGCCGAGGAGATGCGCGGCCTGGTCCAGTACGGCCTGCAGATGCTGTACGACATGGGTGGCCACACGGGCACCTGGAACACCGGGCCCGTCGCGATGCACGACGGCCGGCACACCCCCGCGGGCGGCTTCGGCGGCACGACCGCGATGCCGCACCCCGGAGAGTTCGGCGCCGGCACCACCCAGATCCCGCAGCCGATCCTGCCCGCCGGTTACGGCAACGGGGACGACGGCGGCTTCGAGGGGTACGGCAACAAGGGCAGCGGCCGCGGCAAGCTGTGGATCCTCGCCGTCCTCGCGGTGATCGCCATCGCGGCGGGCGTGGCTCTGGCGCTGAACAACACCGGCAACGGCAAAGGTGGTTCGGGCGACAGGCCGACCCCGACGAGCTCGCACAGCAAGAAAAGCGAGAAGGCCTCGCAGAGCCCGACCGACGACGCGACGGACGAGCCCTCGGACCCGGCCACGGACGACTCGTCGGACACGAACGACGGCGGCGGCTACACGCCCTCGCCCACCCCGTCGTACACCCAGTCCGACACCGCGACCAGCGACCCGACCGACGAGCCGACGGACCCCGAGACGTCCGACGAGCCGACGGACCCGGGGACCTCGTCGCAGCCGCAGTCCTCGGGTCCGGCGACGGACCCGACGGGCGGCACGGACCCCGGCACCACCGACGGCCCGGGCAACGGTTGAAGGACTCCGTCCTCGACGCCGTCCCGCTGAGACGTCACCCACGCGCGCGTGCGAACCCGGCCGGGCTCCACGCGCGCGTGGCGTTCGCGTGAGCCTCGTCATTTCACGAAGGCGTCGCACACGGCGTCGTACTCGCGCGTCCACCACACCGCGAGCGCCGAGGCGGCCGGGAACTGGGGGTCCGCGCGGGTGTCGCCGCGCTCGTAGTGCCAGCGCAGCATCCAGAAGTCGTTGAGCCGCTCCCACCAGACGCGGTGCACGGCCGCCGCGAGCTCGGAGGGCGTGGCCCCGGCGGCGCGCCGGTACGCGCACGCGTACGCCCGCGCCTTCGGCAGATCGAGGGTGCCGTCGGGCCTCACGAAGAAGATCGCGGCCGCGCGTACGGCCTCCTCGGCGCGCGGTTGCACGCCGAGCCGGTCCCAGTCGACGATCGCGGCGGGCGCGTCTCCCTTGTAGAGCAGGTTGAAGGGGTGGAAGTCCCCGTGGACCCAGCCCACCGAGCCGCCGCGCGGAGGGCGCCGGTCCGCGTGCTGTTCGAGGAGCGCGCGGCGTTCGAGCAGGCGGTGCCGGGCCAGTTCGTCGAAGGCGTCGGACGGGCGGTGGCGCCGGACGTGGGCGAGCAGGTCGTCGATGAGGGCGAAGGTGTCGGCGGGGTCGGCGCTCCGCACGGGGTGGGGGCTCGTCGCGGGGCGGGTGCGTCCCTTGGGGGGCATCACGTGCTCCAGGGCGGCGTGGACGGCCCCCAGGAGCGCTCCGAGGCGCACGCACTGGTCCTGGGTGAGCTGGCCGCCGTGGCGGTGCCTGCCGTCGATCCAGGGGTGCAGGGCGTAGGCGTGGCCGCCGACGACGGCGACGGTGCGTCCGTCGCGGCCGGGGAGCGGCGGGGCGACCGGGACGCCGAGGTCGGCCAGGCGCTGGGTGGCGCGATGCCGGCGCTCGATCGCGGCCGGGTCTGCGGTGTCGGGGTCGAAGTGGTGCTTGAGGAAGTAGCGGCCGCGGGTGGTGCACAGGCGGTAACCACGGTTGAGCAGCCCCTGCTCGACCGGCTCGCAGGTGAGGGCGGAACCGGCGGCGTAACGGCGGAGCAGGGCGCCCAGAGGGGGCGCATGAGGTACACGGGGTGGTACACATGAGCGCGGCACGCGCCAGATGTTAGGGCAACCACGAGGCCGGTGAGCTGGGGGTTGTCACAGGCAGTCGCATTCGTTCACAGTAAGTGCTCGATGTGTCGTCGGGGTCCACGGCTGCGACCGGGCCCGCCGGCCGGCGCGGGCGACCCCCGCCGGGCTCTCCGCGCCTCCCCGATGCCGTCCGCGATCGATGGCGGCGACTCTTCCCGTGAGCTGGGTGGCCGGGATAACGTGCCGTTGCTCCGGCCTCCTGCAAGGCTGTGACCAGCGACCTTCCAGTCCGCGCCGATTTACTTGGAAATCCAAGCAAAAACGCAGGTCAGGTGGGGTTTCACAGAAATGTGGAGCACTGGGTAACGTGAAGACTGCAGGGCGCTCGCCGGGGCACCTGTCACGCCTGTTCCCGGCCGAGCGGCACCCACCCCGTGCACGGGTTTCGGAACAGGTGAGCCGCACTGGCCCACCGGCAACCCCGGGGGCCGGACCGACGGAGGAGCACACGTGACCGTGGACAGCAGTGCCGCGAGCAAGCCGCGACGCAGCGCCGCAGGGAAGGCCGGCACCACCGGCACCAAGCGCACCACCCGCACCACCGCCAAGAAGAGCGTCGAACCCGAGCTCGTGCAGCTGCTGACGCCCGAGGGCAAGCGGGTGAAGAACGCCGAGTACGACGGGTACGTCGCCGGCATCACGCCGGACGAGCTGCGCGGTCTGTACCGCGACATGGTGCTCACCCGCCGTTTCGACGCGGAGGCCACCTCGCTGCAGCGCCAGGGCGAGCTGGGCCTGTGGGCCTCGCTCCTCGGCCAGGAGGCCGCCCAGATCGGCTCCGGCCGGGCGACCCGCGAGGACGACTACGTCTTCCCGACCTACCGCGAGCACGGCGTCGCCTGGTGCCGCGGGGTCGACCCGACCAACCTGCTCGGCATGTTCCGCGGTGTGAACAATGGCGGCTGGGACCCGAACAGCAACAACTTCCACCTCTACACGATCGTCATCGGCTCGCAGGCGCTGCACGCCACGGGCTACGCGATGGGCGTGGCCAAGGACGGCGCGGACTCGGCGGTCATCGCCTACTTCGGCGACGGCGCCTCCAGCCAGGGCGACGTGTCCGAGGCCTTCAACTTCGCCGCGGTCTACAACGCCCCCGTCGTGTTCTTCTGCCAGAACAACCAGTGGGCGATCTCCGAGCCGACCGAGAAGCAGACCCGTGTGCCGCTCTACCAGCGCGCCCAGGGCTTCGGCTTCCCCGGTGTCCGGGTGGACGGCAACGACGTGCTGGCCTGCCTCGCGGCCACCAAGTGGGCGCTGGAGCGCGCGCGCACCGGTGAGGGCCCGACGCTGATCGAGGCGTACACGTACCGCATGGGTGCCCACACCACCTCCGACGACCCGAGCCGCTACCGTCACGACGACGAGCGGGCCTCCTGGGAGGCGAAGGACCCGATCCTGCGCCTTCGCCGGTACCTGGAGTCCGGAAACCACGCGGACGAGGGATTCTTCGCGGAACTCGAAGCGGAGAGCGAGGCGTTGGGCAAACGAGTGCGCGAGGTGGTCCGTGCCATGCCGGACCCGGACGACTTCGCCATCTTCGAGAACGTGTACGCGGACGGGCATGCGCTCGTCGACGAGGAGCGAGCCCAGTTCGCCGCCTACCAGGCGTCGTTCGCGGACGCAGAGGGGGGCAACTGAAATGGCCGAGAAGATGGCGCTCGCCAAGGCGATCAACGAGTCCCTGCGCAAGGCCCTGGAGTCCGACCCGAAGGTCCTCATCATGGGTGAGGACGTCGGCAAGCTCGGCGGTGTCTTCCGTGTGACGGACGGTCTGCAGAAGGACTTCGGCGAGAGCCGGGTCATCGACACCCCGCTGGCCGAGTCCGGCATCGTCGGCACCGCGATCGGTCTGGCCCTGCGCGGCTACCGCCCGGTGGTGGAGATCCAGTTCGACGGTTTCGTCTTCCCCGCGTACGACCAGATCGTCACGCAGCTCGCGAAGATGCACGCCCGCTCCCTGGGCAAGGTCAAGATGCCCGTCGTCATCCGCATTCCCTACGGCGGTGGCATCGGCGCGGTCGAGCACCACTCCGAGTCCCCGGAGGCGCTGTTCGCGCACGTGGCCGGTCTGAAGATCGTCAGCCCCTCCAACGCGTCGGACGCGTACTGGATGATGCAGCAGGCCATCCAGAGCGACGACCCGGTGATCTACTTCGAGCCCAAGCGGCGCTACTGGGACAAGGCCGAGGTCAACACGGAGGCCATCCCGGGCCCGCTGCACAAGGCGCGGGTGGTCCGTGAGGGCACCGACCTGACCCTCGCCGCCTACGGCCCGATGGTGAAGCTCTGCCAGGAGGTGGCCGACGCGGCCGCCGAGGAGGGCAAGTCCCTGGAGGTCGTGGACCTGCGCTCGGTCTCCCCGCTCGACTTCGACACGATCCAGTCCTCGGTGGAGAAGACCCGCCGCCTGGTCGTGGTCCACGAGGCGCCGGTGTTCTTCGGGTCGGGCGCGGAGATCGCCGCCCGGATCACGGAGCGCTGCTTCTACCACCTGGAGGCCCCGGTGCTCCGGGTGGGCGGCTACCACGCGCCGTATCCGCCGGCACGTCTGGAGGAGTCCTACCTTCCGGACCTGGACCGGGTGCTCGACGCCGTCGACCGTGCCCTGGCGTACTGAGGAGAGGGTCGTGACGACGATGACGGAAGCGTCCGTGCGCGAGTTCAAGATGCCCGACGTGGGTGAGGGACTCACCGAGGCCGAGATCCTCAAGTGGTACGTACAGCCGGGCGACACGGTGACCGACGGTCAGGCGGTGTGCGAGGTCGAGACCGCGAAGGCGGCCGTCGAACTGCCCATCCCCTACGACGGCGTGGTCCGCGAGCTGCGTTTCCCCGAGGGCACCACGGTGGACGTGGGCACGGCGATCATCACGGTCGACGTGGCCGGCGGCACCGCCGCCGAGGCACCCGCCGAGGCGCCTGCCGCAGCACCCGCCGAGCAGCCCGCGGCGGAACAGGCCGAGGAGGAGCCGAAGCCGGAGGGCCGCCAGCCGGTCCTCGTCGGGTACGGCGTCGCCACCTCCTCCACCAAGCGCCGCCCCCGCAAGGGCACCCAGGCCGCGGCCCCGGAGGCGGCCCAG
Source organism: Streptomyces sp. NPDC058964 (assembly GCF_042741275.1). Lineage (NCBI taxonomy): Bacteria > Bacillati > Actinomycetota > Actinomycetes > Kitasatosporales > Streptomycetaceae > Streptomyces > Streptomyces sp. NPDC058964. The sequence goes on along the minus strand of NZ_JBHYKH010000014.1, from coordinate 25,145 downwards.
GCGATCCGGACCGAGCTGAACGGCCACGGTCCGGGCGTCGCCGCCCAGCAGCGCCCGCTGGCCAAGCCCCCGGTGCGCAAGCTGGCCAAGGACCTCGGCGTCGACCTGGCCACGGTGATCCCCTCGGGCCCGGACGGCATCATCACGCGTGATGACGTGCACGCGGCGGTCGCGCCCGCACCGGCCGCGCCCGCGGCTCCGGCGCCGGCCGCATCCGCGGTCGTGACGCCTCCGGCTCCGGTGGTGGCGTACGACGGGGCGCGCGAGACCCGGATCCCGGTCAAGGGCGTCCGCAAGATGACCGCCCAGGCCATGGTCGGCTCGGCGTTCACCGCGCCGCACGTCACGGAGTTCGTGACGGTGGACGTGACGCGCACGATGAGGCTGGTCGAGGAGCTGAAGCAGGACAAGGAGTTCCAGGGCCTGCGCGTCAACCCGCTCCTGCTGATCGCCAAGGCCCTGCTGGTCGCCATCAAGCGCAACCCGGACATCAACGCGTCCTGGGACGAGGCGAACCAGGAGATCGTGCTCAAGCACTACGTCAACCTGGGCATCGCCGCCGCCACCCCGCGCGGCCTGATCGTCCCGAACGTCAAGGACGCGCACGCCAAGACGCTCCCGCAGCTCGCGGAAGCCCTCGGCGAGCTGGTGTCGACGGCGAGGGAGGGCAAGACGTCCCCCGCCGCCATGCAGGGCGGCACCGTGACGATCACCAACGTCGGCGTCTTCGGCGTCGACACCGGCACACCGATCCTCAACCCCGGTGAGTCCGCGATCCTCGCGGTCGGCGCCATCAAGCTCCAGCCGTGGGTCCACAAGGGCAAGGTCAAGCCGCGTCAGGTCACCACCCTGGCGCTCAGCTTCGACCACCGCCTGGTCGACGGCGAGCTGGGCTCCAAGGTGCTGGCGGACGTGGCCGCGATCCTGGAGGAGCCGAAGCGGCTGATCACCTGGGCGTGACGACCGTCACGGGATAGCCGCGGAGACCGTGAGGGGGGGGGGGGGCGACCCAGCCCGTGGGACGGGCCCCCGCGAGCTGTCTAGAATAGAGTGAGGGTCGGGTGCAGCGCCGCCCCCCCCCGCCCCCCCCGCCGGCGGGCGAGAGGGGGTGCTCGC
>NZ_JBHYKH010000014.1:10085-24019 GCF_042741275.1 Streptomyces sp. NPDC058964 | reverse complement strand
CCGACGCGGCTGATCTGGTGGGCGTGACGACCGAGAGGGGTTGGCGGGGGTGACGGTGAGGGGGGGGGGGCAAAAACGTGGTGCGCCGGCCCCGTCCGTTTTTCTCTCATGACTGGTTGGGCACGTACACCGGCGCCCCGTCCTCCGCACCGCCCTGCGGGCGAATGCAGGTATGGCCAGCCGGCGCACCCGGGCGCCAGTCGCCGCGTACACGAAGTCGCCGACGTCGATCGCCTCATGCCGTTCGGCAGCTGAGGCCACGGGATTCACGATTGCGAGCGAAGGTCGCTGATTCCGCCGGCGAGAGCGCAGTTGAGCGTGAGTGATCGCAACTGCCGTACGCGAAGGGCCCGTCGTGGAGACGACGGGCCCGTTCTCGTTGCCTGTCGGCGTCAGCCCAGCTTGGCGAAGCCGTAGTTGAGCAGCTTCTTCGCGTCCGCCTCGCGCTGCGCGATGGAGGTGGAGGCGAGGACGGTGCCGATGACCGTCTTGCCGTTCCGGGTGGCGGCGAAGACGAGGCAGTACTTGGCCTCGGGGCCGGAGCCGGTCTTCACGCCGATCGTGCCGCTGTAGCTGCTGAGCAGCCCGTTCGTGTTGGTCCACGGCGCCATCGTGCGGGTGCTGCCCGTCTTGGTGATGGTCTTCGCCGTGTACGACTTCGTCTTCACGACCGTGCGGAACGTGGAGTTCTTCATCGCGCTGCTGGCGATCTTCGTCAGGTCGCGCGGCGTCGAGTAGTTGGAGCCGTTGCCGATGCCGTCGAACGAGTCGAAGTGCGTGTGCGTCAGGCCGAGGTTCTTGGCGGCGGTGTTCATCTTGCCGATGAACGACTTCACGCGGGCGGCCCGCGTCGAGCCGGAGCCGAACTTGTCGGCGAGCGCGTAGGCGGCGTCGCAGCCGGACGGCAGCATCAGGCCGTACAGCAGCTGACGGACGGTGACCTTGTCACCGACGATCAGGTGGGCCTGGGAGGCGTTGTTGGCGACGACGTAGTCGCTGTAGGCCTTCTGGATGGTGACCTTGGCGTCGAGGTTGAGGTTCGACTGGGCGAGCACGACCTTGGCGGTCATGATCTTTGTGGTGGAGCCCGTGGAGCGCTCCGTGTCGGCCGCCTTGGTGTACAGCGTCTTGGCGTTCGCGTTGTCCATCACGTAGCCGCCCTTGGCCACGATCGAGGGCGTGGTGACGGCCTGCGCGGGTGCCGCGATGAGGGCGCCGGTGGTGAGCATCGCGCCGGTCGTGACGGCGACGGCTGCGGCTCTGCGGAGGCGAATGCCCTTAATGCCGGTATTCAAGTCAATTACCCCGAATGGTGTCGAATGCCCCTGCGGTGCGGCCCAGTTGAGTGGCAAGGGGAAAAGAGCCGCACGTGTGTGACACGTAAATAGCACAGAAGGTTGCGCTGTTCCTGAGGGAAATTCTCGGCCGGTCCGCATGATGGACGGTCACCCCCATGCGTACGTCTTGTATCTATCCTGTGGGCATGAGCCTGGCCGTCAAGCAGCCCCCCGCCGCCGACCGTGTCTACACCCATGTCAAACAGGGCGTCCTGGACCGCCGTTACGAGGGCGGCACCCTGCTCACGGAGGGCGAGCTGGCCGAGGCCGTCGGCGTCTCCCGAACCCCCGTGCGCGAGGCACTGCTCCGGCTGGAGGTGGAAGGCCTCATCCGGCTCTACCCGAAGAAGGGCGCCCTGGTGCTGCCCGTCTCCGCGCAGGAGATCGCGGACGTCGTGGAGACGCGCCTGCTCGTGGAGGAGCACGCGGCCCGCAAGGCCGTACCCGCTCCGCCGGGCCTGATCGAGCGTCTGGAGGAGCTGCTCGCACGGCAGAAGGAGCAGGCCGCGGCGGGTGACCTGGCCGCGGCCGCGCTGACCGACCGCTGCTTCCACGCCGAGATCGTGCGCAGCGGTGGCAACGAGATCCTCTCGCGCCTCTACGACCAGCTCCGCGACCGCCAGTTGCGCATGGGCGTCGCCGTCATGCACTCCCACCCCGACCGGATCGCCAAGACGCTCACCGAGCACGAGGAGATCCTTCAGGCGCTGCGCTCCGGTGACGCGGAGGCGGCCGTCGGGGTCGTGCACCGGCACGTGAGCTGGTTCTCGCACCTCGCGCGGGGGGAGGCCCGATGAGGAACACCACCCTTCCGGGGGACCCGCCGGGCGGCCGCCGTGCTGTCGCCGTCTGGGGCATCGGCGTCTCGGTCTACTTCGTAGCCGTCATCTTCCGTACGTCGCTGGGCGTCGCCGGCCTCGATGCGGCCGACCGCTTCCACGTCAACGCCTCGGCCCTGTCCACGTTCTCGATCCTCCAGCTCCTGGTCTACGCGGGCATGCAGATACCGGTGGGCCTGCTGGTCGACCGGCTGGGCACCAAGAAGGTGCTCGGCATCGGGGCCGTGCTGTTCACGGCGGGTCAGCTGGGCTTCGCGTTCTCGCCGTCGTACGCGACGGCACTGGCCTCACGCGCGCTGCTCGGGTGCGGTGACGCGATGACGTTCATCAGCGTGCTGCGCCTGGGCACCCGCTGGTTCCCGGTGCGCCGCGGGCCGCTGGTCGCGCAGCTCGCGGGACTGGTCGGCATGGCCGGCAACCTCGTCTCCACGCTGCTGCTGGCCCGCCTGCTGCACGGCATCGGCTGGACCGCTGCGTTCGCGGGCAGCGCGCTGGCGGGCGTGGTCGTCCTGGTCCTCGTGCTCCTCTTCCTGAAGGACCACCCCGAGGGCCACGAGCCGGAGCCGTTCCCGCACCGGGGCGCCGCCTATGTCCGCCGGCAGATCGCCGCGTCCTGGCGGGAACCGGGGACTCGGCTGGGCCTGTGGGTGCACTTCACCACGCAGTTCCCGGCGATGGTGTTCCTGCTGCTGTGGGGCCTGCCGTTCCTGGTCGAGGCCCAGGGCCTCAGCCGTGCCACGGCGGGCGGACTGCTGACCCTGGTCGTCCTGTCCAACATGGTCGTCGGCCTGGTGTACGGACAGATCGTCGCCCGGCACCATGCGGCGCGGCTGCCGCTGGCGCTCGGCACGGTCGCCGCGACCGCCACGGTCTGGGCGGCGACCCTCCTCTGCCCCGCCGACCGGGCGCCGATGTGGCTGCTGGTCGTGCTGTGCACGGTGCTGGGCGCCTGCGGTCCGGCCTCCATGATCGGCTTCGACTTCGCCCGCCCCGCCAACCCGCCCGAGCGACAGGGAACGGCGTCCGGCATCACCAACATGGGTGGTTTCGTCGCCTCGATGACGACCCTGTTCGCGATCGGCGTCCTGCTGGACGCCACCGGCGACGACTACACCGTGGCCTTCTCGGCGGTCTTCGTCCTGCAGGCGCTGGGCGTGAGCCAGATCCTGCGGCTGCGCGGGCGGGCGGTGCGACGCGAGCGGGAACGGCTGGTCGCCAGCCGGGTGGAGACCGTGCACGTCCCCGTGTGAGTCAGCGCGTGACCGGTACCAGGGTGAGGTAGGCGATGCCCAGGACGCCGCGGTAGGTGAGCCACTGGGACCGGTGCCGATCGAGGCGCTCGCGGGTCTCGGCGGCCAGCGGGTGGTCCGGATGCCCGGCGAGCCACACCTCGGTGTCCGCCTGGTACCCCGACTCGAACTCCTCCCACTCCGCCGGGCTCGCGGTCTCGATCCACTCGGGCCGGAACCCGGCCTCGACGGCGAGGTCGACGAGCCGGGCGAGGTCGTAGTGCTGGCCCGCCTCGGCGCCCGGCCACATGGAGGCCAGTTCGGCAGGTGTCGGAGGCCGCTCCCAGAAGCCCTCCCCGAGCAGCACGCGCCCCCCGTCCGACACGAGCCGCCGCAGCTCGCGCAGGGCCTCCACCGTGTGCCGAGGGGGCTCGGCCGTGCTCAGGGCATGGCTGGCCCCCAGGCACACCACCAGATCGGCGGGCCCGCGCCGCGTCCCCACCGCGGACTCCTCGACGAAGTCCACGCGTTCCGCGAGCCCCCGTGCACCGGCGTTCCGCCGTGCCCGCGCCAGGTCCTCGTCGCGTACGTCGATCCCGGTGCCCCGGGCCTCGGGTACGGCCTCCAGCACACGGAGCAGGAACTCCCCCCAGCCGCAGCCGATGTCGAGCACGGTGCCCGGCCGCGTCTCCGCGAGCCGTCCGACCAGCGCGGACGCGCGCGCCTCGGAGAGCGGACCGTGGAAGGTCAGCCGGGTGAGCCGGGGCGGGGCGTCGGCGGTGTCGTCGGTCCGGGGAGCGCTCACGGTGTCGGTCATGGCCGGCACGCTAGTCACCGGCCGGGGAGGAGCGACACCGAATATCCGGCCGCGGGGTGCCCTACGGCGTCACCGTGAAGTTGCGCAGGATCGCCGCCGTCAGCTCCGGGTCTCCCTCCGCCTTCACCCGTTCGGCCACCGACTCCGGCGTCACCCGGCCGCAGGCCAGACGGACGTAGGTCTCCCAGTCCAGGGTGAAGGAGGCGGCGGGGCCGAGGGCGGGCGCGGTCTCCAGGGTGCCGCGGCCCTGGATGTCGACGCGGATGGTGCGCAGGAACTCGACGGGCCCGTACACGTCGAGCACGACCGCGGAACTGCGCGGGGCGTTCGCCTCCTGGGCGACCACGCGGGGCAGTTCGGCGAGCAGCACGTCACGGGTGATGTGCGCGCCGGGGGAGTCGAGGTTGCCCGGGACGCCCAGGGCCGCGCGCAGGTCCTGCTCGTGCACCCACACGTCGAACGCGCGGTTGCGCATGGCCTCTTCGAGTGTGATCTCGGTGCCGAGCGGGCCGCGTACCTTGTGGCCGGGCTCGCGGGTCTCGTTGCGCAGCTGGCGGTTGCGGCGGATGACCGTGTACTCCAGCTCGGACGTCATCTCCGGGGCCGTGTGGTGACGGCGGACGTCGACCTGCATCTCCATGTACCGCTGGTGCTCGTTCGTCACGTGGAACAGGTCGCGCGGCAGGGAGTGGATGGGGCGCGGGTCGCCGAGCAACTCGCAGTCCATGCCGATCACGTGCGAGACGATGTCGCGGACCGACCAGCCGGGGCACGGGGTCCGCCGGTTCCACTCGCCCTCCACGAGCGGCTGTACCAGCTCGGATATGGCTTCGATGGAGTGGGTCCAGGCGTCGGCGTAGGGCTGGAGGGTGGGATGCAGACTCACGGAACGGGACCCCTCGGCGGTCGGTACACGGGCAGTTGTGGCGGCGGTGCCAGCGGGAGATGGCTGTAGGGGGTGTCTTGAGACTCCCCCGAGTTCTCGGCTTCGCTCAAACAGGGGGGACCCCCAAGTTACGCTGCTGTGAGGCACCCCGGCAGTGCTTTCGTGTGACGATCGTAGGCCCGTGTGGACGACTCGAATGCCAGGACGGTGGTAGTGTGCGCGCCTCGCTGATCCAGATCGCCGTAGACGAGGGCGAATCGGTCGAATCCCGGCGGCGGCGAGTGGCCTCTCTGGTACGGGAGCAGGCCGGCTCCGATCTTGTCGTGCTGCCCGAGCTGTGGACGACGGGCGCCTTCGCCTACGAGGAGTTCGCGAACGAGGCCGAGCCGCTCGAGGGCCCGACCCACGAGGCGATGGCGAAGGCGGCGAGTGACGCGGGCGTCTGGCTGCACGCGGGCTCCATCCCCGAGCGCGCCGTGCCCGACAGCGGCTCCGCGGGTGCGGGCCCCCTCTACAACACGTCCCTCGTCTTCTCCCCCTCCGGTGATCTGGTCGCGCACTACCGCAAGATCCACCGTTTCGGTTTCGACAAGGGCGAGGCCGTGCTGATGGGCGCGGGCCGGGAACTGGCGACGGTCCGTCTGCCGCGGACCACCCTGGGCCTGGCGACCTGTTACGACCTCCGTTTCCCCGAACTCTTCCGCGGGCTGGTCGACGCCGGTGCCGAGACCCTGGTGATCCCGGCGGGCTGGCCCGAGCGCAGGCGGGCGCACTGGACGCTGCTGGCCCGGGCGCGGGCGGTCGAGAACCAGGCGTTCGTGCTCGCGTGCGGAACGGCCGGGACCCATGCCGGGGTACCGCAGGCGGGCCACTCGATCGTGGTCGATCCCTGGGGCGAGGTGTTGGCGGAGGCGGGACCGGGGGAGCAGGTGCTCACCGTGGAGTTCGACGCCGGGAAGGTGGCGGCGACCCGGGAGCAGTTCCCGGCGCTGAAGGACCGCGCGCTGGGACTGGAGCCCCCGCGCCGTTAGAGGGTGCCGGGCGGTTCCACCAGGGGTTGTTCCGTCCAGATGACCTTGCCGTCCGCGGTGTAGCGGGTGCCCCAGCGCTCGGCGAACTGGGCGACCAGGAACAGGCCGCGTCCGCCCTCGTCCGTGGTGGCCGCGCGGCGCAGATGCGGTGAGGTGCTGCTGCCGTCGGAGACCTCGCAGATCAGGGAGCGGTCGCGGATCAGGCGGACCTGGATCGGGCCGCCGGCGTGCCGGATGGCGTTCGTCACCAGCTCGCTCAGGATCAGCTCGGTCGTGAACGCCGACTCGGTCAGCTGCCAGGCCTCCAGGGTGCGGGTGGCCAGGGCACGGACCCGGCTGACGGCCGACGGGTCGGTCGGCACGTCCCAGACCGCCGTGCGGTCGGCGGCGAGCATCCGGGTCCGGGCGACGACCAGGGCGACGTCGTCGCGGGGCCGCTCGGGCACCAGCGCGTCCAGCACCGCCCGGCAGGTCGCCTCCGGAGTCCGGCCGGGCCGGGCCAGCGTCCGCCGCAGCAGCTCCAGCCCCTCGTCGATGTCGCGGCCGTGGTCCTCGATCAGCCCGTCCGTGTACAGCACCAGCGCGCTGCCCTCCGGGAGCTCCAGTCCGGCCGACTCGAAGGGGAGGCTGCCGCCCAGGCCCAGCGGGGGCCCGCCGGGGACGTCGAGGAACTCCACGCTGCCGTCGGGACGGACGACGGCGGGCTCCAGATGGCCCGCGCGGGAGAGCGTGCACAGCCCGGACCCGGGGTCGTAGACGGCGTACAGGCAGGTGGCCCCGGTGACCGGCGGGCCCTCGCCGTCGGTCTCGTCCTCGTCGATGCGGGTGACGAGCTCGTCCAGGTGCCACAGGAGTTCGTCGGGCGGGACGTCCAGGGTGGAGAAGTTGTGCACGGCGGTCCGCAGCCGGCCCATCGTGGCGGCCGCGTGCAGACCGTGGCCGACGACGTCCCCGACGACGAGCGCCACCCGCGCGCCGGGCAGCGGGATCACGTCGAACCAGTCCCCGCCGACCCCGCCCTGGGAGGCCTGCGCGGGCAGATAGCCGTACGCCACGTCGAGGGCGCTCTGGTCGGGCAGGGCCCGGGGCAGCAGGCTGCGCTGCAGCGTGACGGCCATGGAGTGCTCGCGGGTGTAGCGGCGGGCGTTGTCGATGCTGACGGCGGCGCGGGCCACCAGCTCCTCGGCCAGGGAGACGTCGTCCTGCTCGAAGGGCTCGCGCGGGCCGTAGCGCCAGAAGGTGGCCACGCCCATGATGACGCCGCGGGCGCGCAGCGGGGTCGCGAGCATCGAGTGGATGCCGTACGCGACGAGCTTTTCCGCCCGCTCCGGGTCCTGCCGCTGCCATCCGGAGAAGGCGGCCAGGTCCGAGTCGAGCACGGCCTCGCCGCTGCCGTAGCCGAAGGCCTGCGGGGTGGCCGCAACGAAGCGGATCATCCGGCCGGCCTGGTAGAGCGGGCTGTCCTCGCGCACGCCCTGGAACGCGACCCGCCGCATGTCGCCGTTGCCCTCCTGTGGCTCCCCGCCGCGCAGGACGGGATCCGCGAGGTCGACGGTGGCGAAGTCCGCGAACCGGGGTACCGCGACGTCCGCCAGTTCCTGGGCGGTGTGGGTCACGTCGAGGCCGGTGCCGATCTCCAGCCCGGCGTCGTAGAGCAGTTTCAGGCGTTCCTGCGCCTGGTCCGCCCGGCCGGTGAGGGCCTGCAGCTCGGTGGTGTCCCGCAGGGTCGCGACGATGCCCGGGGGCTCGCCTTCACGGCCGGTCGACCGCTGGCTGACGGCCAGCAGCCGTCCCCTGGCCAGGTGGATCTCGTCGGTCGCGTCCCGTCCGGAGGCGAACAGCCGGGCCATGTCGCGGCCGATGCCCAGGTCGAGCGCCAGGCGTCCCTCCGCGTCCGGAGCCAGGCCGAGGAGCCGGCGTGCCTCGTCGTTGGCCAGTGCCAGCCTGCCCTCGCCGTCCATGATCATGACGCCTTCCCGTACGGCGTGCAGGACGGCGTCGTGGTGCTCGTACATCCGCGTCATCTCGGCGGGCCCCAGTCCGTGGGTCTGGAGCCGCAGCCGTCTGCTGACCAGGGCGGTGCCGGCGGTGGCGATGGCGAGGGCCGCGACCGCCGAGCCGATGAGCACGGGCAGCTGGTCCGCGACGACCCCGCTCACCTCGGAGAGCCGGACCCCGGCGGCGACGAGACCGACGATCTTGCCGTGCGAGTCCGTCACGGGGACGACGGCGCGCACGGAGGGGCCGAGCGTGCCCGTGTAGGTCTCGCGGACGATCCCGCCCCGTGCGGCGGGGCCGATGGTGCCGATGTAGTGCTTGCCGATCTGAGTGTGGTCGGGGTGGGTCCAGCGGATTCCCTCGGTGGACATGGCCACGACAAAATCAACGCCGGATGCCTTGCGCGCCGCCTCCGCGCGTGGCTGGAGGACCGCGCTGGGATCCGGGCTCGTCATCGCCTGTGCGGTGCCCGGGGCGTGCGCGAAGGTCTGCGCCACGGCGAGGGAACGGTTGCGGGCCTCCCGCTCGCTGTCCGTCCGGACCTGGAGCACGACGGCGACGACCGACGCGACGACCAGGAGCACCACGATCGCCGCCTGGAGGACGAAGACCTGCTGGGCGACGGTGCGTGCTCGCAACACCGAACGCAGGCGGCCGGGGAATCCGGCCATGCCTCTTTTCTAACACCGTTCCGCGGACCGGACACGGCGGCCGTCGGCCTGCGCAAGTACTCGTCGGCCCCCCTCGGCCCCCGTCAGTCCTCGTCCCGCTCCTTCTCCGCCAGGTGGATCACACACACGGTCACCGCGATCAGCAGCGCCGGATCCGCGTCCTCCCGTACGACGTCGACGCCGTACGTCTCCCGGACGTGCAGCCACCGGCGGGAGATCACCGCGAGCAGCTCGCCGTCGTACTCGACGGCGAACTCACGGTCGAGGATCTTGCCGCTGACGTCCAGTTCCGTGCCGTCGACGAGGGAGACGCGGTAGTGGTTGCGCAGCAGGGAGAGCCGCCTGCGCCGGATGGTCGCCAGCGGCTCGCCGCCGCGCTCGACGACCATCGTGTCCCGCAGGGAGAACATCTTCCGGTGGATGCCGACGAGCAGGCGTCCGCGCGTGTCCTTCAGCTCGAAGGTGTCGCGCAGCCGCATCGCCTTCCCGTCGACCAGGAACACCTTGTCGCCGTGCTCGTCCTCGATCCAGTAGTCGTCACCGAAGCCGAGGAGCCGGTCGCGTACGAGGAATCTCATGCCGTTACGGCTTCCCCGGCGCGCGAGGGTCATCACGGATCGGTCACCTGCGCGAGTGGCATCACCGCGTCCCCGGGGGCGGGTCCGAACCGCCGCCGGTACGCCGAAGGGCTCAGTCCCGTCTCGCGCCGCAGCCGCGCCCGCAGATTGGCCGCGGTGCCCAGGCCGCTGCGGGCCGCGACGACGTCCAGCCGCTCCTCGCCCCGCTCGATCAGCCGGCAGGCCCGCGCCACCCGCTCCCCCGTCAGCCAGGCCAGGGGCGTGGTCCCCAGCTGGGCGCGGAACCGGCGGTGCAGCGTGGCGGGGGAGACGGCCGCGCGCGCCGCCAGGCCCGCCACCGTCAGCGGCTCGCCCAGCCGCTCCTGCGCCCACGCCAGCAGCGGACCGAGCGACTCGTCGGGCACGTCCGGCACCGGCCGCTCCACGAACTGCCGCTGCCCGCCGGCCCGGTGCGCGGCGAACACCAGCCGCCGCGACACCGCGTTGGCGATCTCGGCGCCGTGGTCACGCCGTACGAGGTGCAGCCCCAGGTCGAGCGCCGACGCGCTGCCCGACGCCGTGAGGATGTCGCCGTCGTCCACGAAGAGCACGTCCGGCTCCAGCCGCACCGCCGGGAAACGCGCCCGGAAGGCGTTCGCCCACATCCAGTGACAGGCCGCCCGCCGTCCGTCCAGCAGCCCGGCCTCCGCGATGGTGAACGCGCCCGAGCAGAAGCCGACGAGCCGTGCGCCCCGTACGTGCGCCCGGCGTACGACGTCCAGCACGCGGGGCGAGCGCGGGGCCTCGGTGTCCGGCCGGTTCGGCACGATCAGCGTGTCCGCCTCCTCGGCCGCCTCCAGCCCGGCGACCCCGGTGAGGGTGAAGAAGCCGTCCCGCATCCGCGTGCGCGGCTCGGCCGCGCAGAGCCGGAAGTCGTACAGCCGCCGCCCCAGCTCGGGCCGGGGCAGTCCGAAGACCTCGATGGCGCAGCTCATCTCGAACGGGTTGGAGTTCTCGTCCACGACCAGTACGACACGGTGAGAGGATCCTTGCGCCATATGCGATTTCTAGCACTCGTGCGGCTGCCGGGCCACCGCGGAGGATGGCGGGCATGAGCGACACGAGCAGCGAACCCATCTCCCTCGCCGGCGCCCTCGCCTCCTTCGACGAGCTGTGGAGCCCCCGCATCGTCACGGCCGTCAACGACTACGACGTCCGCGTCGCCAAGGTCGAGGGCGAGCACCTCTGGCACGCGCACGACGACACCGACGAGTTCTTCCTGGTCCTGGAGGGTGAGCTGCGCATCGCCCTGCGCGAGCCGTCCGGCGAGCGCACGGTGGTCCTGCCCAAGGGCTCCGTCTTCACCGTTCCGCGCGGCACGGAGCACAAGCCCCTCGCGCCCACCGGGGCGCAGATCCTGGTCTTCGAGCCCACCGGCACCTCCACGGTCGGCGACCGCCACGACGAGGTGCCGGACCACGTGGACGCGACCACCGGCCACGCCCTCTTGTGACCGGACCCCGCAATCCATCGGACCTGAGGGTGTCCGGCAGTTGAACTTCCAGGTGCTGTACGGGAGGTGCCCAACCCGGCGGGTGGGGCCCGAGTCGAACGATGCGTAGCCCGCGCCGACTCCGCACGTTTCACCCGGAGGTTTCGCAATGTCCTCTCGTCCCGCCCGCCGTCGGGCGATGCACGCCGTCCCGGCGGCGGCACTGGTCCTCGCCACCGCCCCGGCCGTTCCGCTCGCCCTGGCCGGTCCCGCCGGCGCCGCGCCGTCGCAGGCCACCGCCGAGGTCAACCAGTACGACTGGCAGCTCACCTACCAGGCCGCCCCGGGCCAGGCCAACAAGGCCGGCGTCACCGCGATGCTCACCGCCGACCGCACAGGCATCACCTACGTGATCGACGACGCCGTCCCGGTCAGAGTCGGCCACGACTGCGCGTACCCCGACAGCGCGGACCGCACGAAGGTCTCCTGCACAGTCACGAACGTGGACAGCCAGGACCCGTACGCCGCCCTGGTCATGAACCTCGGTGACGGCAACGACACGGTCGCGTACAAGAACGCCAGCGGCCAGATCTACTACTACGCCGAGATCTCGCTGGGCGCCGGCAACGACCGTCTGACCGACTCCGGCCGCCTCGACGGCGCCTACGCCTCGGGCGACGCGGGCAACGACACCATCACCGTGGGCAGGCTGGGCCTCGCCCGGGGCGGCGACGGCGGCGACACGATCCACGCGAGCGGCGGCGACAACATCGTCCAGGGCGGCAGGGGCGACGACGTGCTGTACGGCGGCTCCGGCGCCCAGTACCTGTCCGGCGACGACGGCAAGGACAGGCTCCACGGCGGAACCGCGGACGACACCCTTTACGGCGGCAAGGGCAACGACACCCTCTACGGCAACAGCGGCAACGACAAGCTGTACGGCAACAGCGGCGACGACAGCCTCTACGGCGGCCCGGGCAGGGACACCCTGGCCGGCGGCCCCGGCACGGACGTGATCCACCGGGGCTGAGGGCGCGGCCCGCACTCCCCGCTCACCGGTTCCCGGCGGTGAGCGGGGTGAACCCCGCGTGGCACCCTTGGCGCATGACCGACTCCGCGCCCCGACGTGCCCGCGTCCGCGCCCCCGAGCTGATCGGCAAGGGCGGCTGGCTGAACACCGGCGACAAGCAGTACACCCTCGCCGACCTGCGAGGTCGCATCGTCCTCCTCGATTTCTGGACCTTCTGCTGCATCAACTGCCTGCACGTCCTCGACGAGCTGCGGGAGCTGGAGGAGAAGCACCGGGACACCGTGGTGATCATCGGTGTGCACTCGCCGAAGTTCGTGCACGAGGCCGAACATCGGGCGGTCGTGGACGCGGTGGAGCGGTACGGGGTCGAGCACCCGGTGCTCGACGACCCCGAGCTCGCCACCTGGAAGCAGTACGCCGTGCGCGCCTGGCCGACGCTCGTCGTGATCGATCCCGAGGGGTACGTCGTCGCGCAGCACGCGGGTGAGGGGCATGCTCACGCCATCGAGCGGCTGGTGGAGGAGCTGGAGGCCGAGCACGAGGCGAAGGGAACGCTGCGGCGCGGCGACGGGCCGTACGTGGCGCCGGAGCCGGAGCCGACCATCCTGCGCTTCCCGGGCAAGGCGCTGCTCCTGCCGTCGGGGAACCTCCTGGTCAGCGACACCACCCGGCATCAGCTGGTGGAACTGGAGGAGGACGGGGAGACGGTCGTGCGGCGCATCGGCTCCGGTGCGCGCGGCTTCGCGGACGGTGCGGCGGAGACGGCCTCCTTCAGCGAGCCGCAGGGGCTCGCCCTCCTCGACGACTCCTCCGGCCCCGCCGTGGTCGTCGCCGACACGGTCAACCACGCCCTGCGGCGGCTGGACCTGGCCACGGGTGAGGTGACCACCCTCGCGGGCACCGGCCGGCAGTGGTGGCAGGGGTCGCCGACCTCGGGACCGGCCCGCGAGGTCGACCTGTCCTCGCCCTGGGACGTGGCGCTCTTCGGCGGCAAGGTGTGGATCGCCATGGCGGGTGTGCACCAGCTGTGGGCGTACGACCCGGCCGGGGGAACCGTCTCGGTGGCGGCGGGGACCACCAACGAGGGGCTCGTGGACGGACCGGGCGCCGAGGCGTGGTTCGCCCAGCCTTCGGGTCTCGCGGCGACCGCGGACCGGCTCTGGCTCGCGGACTCGGAGACCTCGGCGCTGCGCTGGGTGGACCCCGACGGCGCCGTCCACACCGCCGTCGGCACGGGGCTGTTCGACTTCGGTCACCGGGACGGGGCTGCCGAACAGGCTCTGTTCCAGCACCCGTTGGGCGTCACGGCGCTTCCGGACGGTTCCGTCGCCGTCTCCGACACGTACAACCACGCCCTGCGCCGCTATGACCCCGCCACCGGCGAAGTGACCACCCTGGCAACCGACGTGAGGGAACCGAGCGACGCCGTGCTGGTCGGCGACGACATCGTGGTCGTCGAGTCGGCCCGGCACCGGCTGACCCGGCTGCGGCTGCCGGAGGGGGCGGTCCGCGTGGCCGCCGTCGCCCACCGCACGCGGCGCGCGGCGACCGAAGTCGCCCCGGGAGAGCTCCGGTTGGACGTGATCTTCCAGGCCCCGGCGGGCCAGAAGCTGGACACCCGCTACGGCCCCTCGACCCGCCTCCTGGTCTCCTCCACCCCGCCCGGGCTGCTGCTGAAGGGCGAGGGCGCGGACACCGACCTGTCCCGCGTCCTGGAGCTCGACCCGGCGGTGCCGGAGGGCGTCCTGCACGTGTCGGCGATGGCCGCGTCCTGCGACGACGACCCTGCCAACGAGTACCCCGCCTGCCATGTCCACCAGCAGGACTGGGGCGTCCCGGTCCGCCTGACGGAGGGCGGTGCGGACCGCCTTCCCCTGGTTCTCGCGGGAATGGACGACGCTCAGACGCCGTAGCCGTCGCTGTAGCCGTCACGGTGGTGGGGGGGGGGGGGGGCGGGGCGCCCGGGGGGGGGGGGGGGGGCCCCCCCCCCCCCCCCCCCCGGCCGGCCGGGGGTGGGGGTGTGACCCGGCCGACCCCCCCCCCCCCC
>NZ_JBHYKH010000014.1:0-10075 GCF_042741275.1 Streptomyces sp. NPDC058964 | reverse complement strand
GGTGGTTGGGCGGCGGGCGGGCGGGGGCGCTGTGGGGGGTGGGGTGTGGGTGGCGGGCCGCCCCCGCCGCGCGGGGGCGGGGGGCGGCCGCCCCCCCCACGACCCTCCTGCGCCGGGCGATGCTGGTGAACGTGGTGACCCCGATCAGTCCGACGGCCATCAGGATGAGGCCGACCAGGTCGAGATTGACGCCGTTCATGTGCCAGTCCGTGGCGAACGTGAGGATCGCTCCCGCGGCGATCAGAATGATGCATCCGCCGAGGCCCATGGGTGTCTCCTCCCCTTCCGGTCCGGAGCTTCCGGAAGCCTTCGGGTACCCCGGGCCGCGGCGGTCATGCCGTCGGGGGGGCCGCTCAGGTCACGTCGACGTAGTCCTCGCGGCCCGAGCTCACCAGATGCGTGCTGTCCGGGTAGAGGAGCACCGCGACCCAGGTGCCGTCCTTCGAGGCGGTGCAGCCCCTGCTGAAGGTGCCGTCCGAGCGGGTGGTGGCATTGCCCATGTCGTACCAGGTGCTGGAGCCCTTGGGACGGAAGAGGATCTTCACCTTCTGACCGGCGTAGGCCTTCCAGACGCCGGAGCTGTAGTACTGCAGCTTGCCCTTGTAGGTGATGGTGCGGCCCTTGCGGACCGGTTCGGGCGAGGCGTTGCCGCCGGTGATCCGGGTCGGCGTGCGCTTGGCGTACACGACCTTGCTGTACGACTCCTGCCAGTTGCGGCTGCCCTCGAAGTGCGCCCGGTAGTAGCCCTTGTAGGGCGCGTCGAAGGTGCCCTTGAACGGCGCGCCGGACTCGGGGTCGGAGTTGCCCGGGACGACGGTCTTCATCGTCTTCCAGCCGGTCTTCCCGTCGGTCGAGTACTGCAACTCGACCTTGTTGTCCGCGTATCCGGGGACGCTGGAGCCGGTGTGCAGCACGCCCTTGGCGGTCAGCTCGGAGTACTTGTCCAGCGTCGCGGTGAAGTCGGTGAGTGACGTCTTCTTCGCGACGTACACCTTGACCCTCTGCAGCGGGCTCCAGTTCACGTAGGTGCCGCTGCGGACCTGCACGTCCACCGAGCCGCTGCTCGACATGGTCAACTGCCCGGAGAAGCGGCCGTCGGCGCCCGTGACGGGGTGGGCGCCCGCGGAACCGAGGTCGCTCTCCCACACCTCGTCCACGTTGGCCCCGGCGAGCGGCTTCCACGCACCGCCGACGTACACCTCCGCGGTGCCGGAGACGGTCGCCGCCTGCCCGGCCTTGACGTCCAGTTCGGCGGCGTCCAGGGTCACGCGCGTGTCCGACTGAACGGCCCTGACCTCGGCGCTCTCGTTGGCCCGGGACTGGTAGAAGGGATCGTCCAGCCGCAGCCAGGCGTTGACGTCGGCGATGGACGGGTCGGTCACGGGGTACGTGTAGGTGAAACGGCCGTCGGTGCCGGTCGTGGTCGTCCCGTCCGCCTCGTTGGAGATCTCGAGGTCCACGTGCGCGTCCGCCGCCGGCGTCGTCTCGCCGGTGCGCGGGTCGGTGACCGTGAAGCCGCCGGTGACGGTGACGTCCTGGTGTTCGTAGTCCGGGCTCTGCGGAGCGGCCTGGAGGTCGGTCAGGTTCGCCTCCAGCTCGTACTGGTAGGTGTCCTCGGTCGAGGAGGTGTCTCCGTCGGCGTCGGTCAGGTCGACGACGACGCGATAGGTGCCGAGGTCCGCCAGGCGGAGCGGGGTGCTGGTCTGCCACAGACCGGACCGGTCGGTGCCCGAGGCCAGAGTGAAGTCGCTGACCTCGGCGACCTCCGGGGCGCCGGCGGGGGAACCCGGTGCGTACAGGTGCGCCGTGATCGAGGTGATGTCGCTGTCGGACTGGGCGGACACCAGGACCAGGCCACTGGCCGGGTGGTCGCCGCTGCCCGCTCCGAACAGCACCGGCGCCGTCGCCGCGTGCGCGGCCGGAACGGGCCCGAGCAGCAGGCCCGCCGCGACCGAGGCGCAGGCGAGCACCAAGGATCTCTTTCCCACGTGAAGTCCCCCCACGAGACTGTGAAAAGGCTGATAGTTGAAGATCGGACCGCATCGTACGCTCTGGTAACCATGTTTGAACAGGTTCAAAACGATGCGGTCCGTGGGGGAACGGGAGACGCGCGGGGTCAGTCCTCCAGAAACGCCACCAGCGCGTTCGCCAGCAGGAACGGGTCGTCCGCTCCGCACAGTTCGCGGGCGCTGTGCATCGACAGGATGGCCGCGCCGATGTCGACGGTGCTGATGCCGTGGCGGGCCGCGGTGATCGGGCCGATCGTGGTGCCGCAGGGCATGGCGTTGTTGGAGACGAAGGTCTGGTAGGGGACGCCCGCCCGCTCGCAGGTGGCGGCGAAGACCGCGCGGCCCGAACCGTCCGTGGCGTACCGGTTGTTGACGTTCACCTTCAGGATCGGGCCGCCGTTGACGCGCGGGTGGTGCGTCGGGTCGTGCCGCTCCGCGTAGTTGGGGTGGACCGCGTGGCCCGTGTCGGAGGACAGACAGACGGTGCCGGCGAAGGAACGGGCCCGGTCCTCGTACGAGCCGCCGCGCGCGAACACCGAACGCTCCAGCACGCTGCCCAGCAGCGGTCCGTCCGCGCCGGTGTCCGACTGCGAGCCGTTCTCCTCGTGGTCGAAGGCGGCCAGGACCGGGATGTGGGGAAGGGCCCGGCCGGAGCCGGCCACGGCCGCCAGGGCCGCCGTGCCCGCGTGCACCGACAGGAGGTTGTCCATGCGGGGGCCGGCGACCAGTTCCTCGTGACGGCCGAGGTAGGCCGGCCGCTCCACGGAGTGCGTCATCAGGTCCCAGCCGGCCACCTCGCCCGCCGGCAGCCCGCACTCCTCCTCCAGGAAGGCGATGAGGTCGCCGTCGCGCACATCGCCGCCCAGGCCCCAGACCGGCTGCAGATGCCGCTGCTTGTCGAGCTTGAGCCCCTCGGTCGACACCGACCGGTCGAGGTGGATGGCCAGCTGCGGCACCCGGAGCAGGGGCCGGTCCACGTTCACCAGCCGCGTCGTGCCGTCCCGCAGGGTCAGCCGCCCGGCCAGGCCCAGGTCCCGGTCGAGCCAGGAGTTCAGCAGCGGCCCGCCGTAGATCTCCACGGCGACCTGGCGCCAGCCGTGCGCCCCGGTGTCCGGCTGCGGCTTGACCCGCAGGTTGGGGGAGTCGGTGTGCGCCCCGACGATCCGGAACGGCGTGTGCGGCTCGGCGCCCTCGGGGACGTACCAGGCCACGATCGCGCCGCCGCGCAGTACGAACCTGCCGCCCGCGGTCCCGTCCCAGGCGTCCGTCTCCGCGACCTGACGGAAGCCGGCCTTCTCCAGCCGCTCGGCGGCGTTCGCCACGGCGTGGTACGGCGACGGGCTCCCCGCGAGGAAGGACATCAGGTCATCGGTGTGGCCGCGGTCGAAGCGGGCTGGTTCGCTCATGGGTTCACCTTAACGACGGACGAGGGCCCGCTCCCCCTTGCCGGGAGCGGGCCCACGCGGGAATCCTGCGGATGCTGCGGCCGGGCTAGAAGGCGCTCTCGTCCAGCTCCATGAGGTCCAGGTCGACGCCCTCGGACACCTTGCGGGCCAGGGTGACGCCGGGCAGGACGTTGGCCGCGAAGAACTTCGCCGCCGCGATCTTGCCGGTGTAGAAGGCCTTGTCCTTGGCCGACGCCGTCTCCAGCTTCTCGGCGGCGACCGCGGCGCCCTTCAGCAGCAGGTAGCCGACGACCACGTCACCGGAGGCCAGCAGCAGGCGGGTGGTGTTCAGGCCCACCTTGTAGATGTTCTTGACGTCCTGCTCGGTGGCCGCGAGGTCGGTCAGCATCAGGCCGACGATCGCCTCGAGCTCCACGGCAGCCTTCGCGAGGTGCTCGCGGGCGCCCGCCAGCTCCTCGCCGCCGGTGCCGAGCGCCAGGAACTTCTTGATGTCCTCGGCCAGCGAGTTCAGCGCCGCACCCTGGTTGCGGACGATCTTCCGGAAGAAGTAGTCCTGGCCCTGGATCGCGGTCGTGCCCTCGTACAGGGTGTCGATCTTGGCGTCACGGATGTACTGCTCGATCGGGTACTCCTGCAGGAAGCCGGAGCCGCCGAAGGTCTGCAGCGACTGGGCGAGCTGCTCGTAGCCCTTCTCGGAGCCGTAGCCCTTGACGATCGGCAGGAGCAGGTCGTTGAGCGCGTGCTCGGCCTTCGAGTCCTCGCCGTTCGCCTCCTTGACCGCGATGGCGTCCTGGACGGAGGCGGTGTAGAGGACGAGGGCGCGCATGCCCTCCGCGTACGCCTTCTGCGTCATCAGCGAGCGGCGCACGTCGGGGTGGTGCGTGATGGTGACCTTGGGCGCGGCCTTGTCCATGAAGTTCGCCAGGTCGGGGCCCTGGACGCGCTCCTTGGCGTACTCGAGGGCGTTGAGGTAGCCGGTGGAGAGCGTGGAGATCGCCTTCGTGCCGACCATCATGCGGGCGAACTCGATGATGCGGAACATCTGGCGGATGCCGTCGTGCTTGTCGCCGATCAGCCAGCCCTTGGCCGGGTGGCGGTCGCCGAAGGTCATCTCGCAGGTGTTGGAGGCCTTCAGGCCCATCTTGTGCTCGACGTTGGTGGCGTAGGCGCCGTTGCGCTCGCCCAGCTCGCCGGTCTCGAAGTCGAACAGGTACTTCGGGACGAGGAAGAGGGAAAGGCCCTTGGTGCCCGGACCGGCGCCCTCGGGACGCGCGAGCACGTAGTGGAGGATGTTCTCCTCCATGTCGTGCTCACCGGAGGTGATGAAGCGCTTGACGCCCTCGATGTGCCAGGAGCCGTCCTCCTGCTGGATCGCCTTGGTGCGGCCGGCGCCCACGTCGGAGCCCGCGTCGGGCTCGGTGAGCACCATGGTGGAGCCCCAGGTCCGCTCGACGGCGATCTGAGCGATCTTCTTCTGGACGTCGTTGCCCTCGTCGTAGAGGATGCCGGCGAACGCCGGGCCGGAGGAGTACATCCACACGGCCGGGTTCGAGCCGAGGATCAGCTCCGCGTACGCCCAGATCAGGGATGGGGGAGCCGTCGTGCCGCCGATGCCCTCGGGCAGGCCGAGCCGCCAGTACTCGGAGTCCATGAAGGCCTTGTAGCTCTTCTTGAAGGACGCCGGGACGGGCGCGGTGTTCGTCTCCGGGTCGAAGACCGGCGGGTTGCGGTCGGCGTCCGCGAAGGAGTCGGCCAGCTCGTTCTCCGCGAGGCGCGTCAGCTCCTCGAGGATGCTCTTGGCCGTGTCCGTGTCCATCTCGGCGAACGGGCCGGTGCCGTACAGCTTGTCGCGTCCGAGGACTTCGAACAGGTTGAACTCGATGTCGCGGAGATTCGACTTGTAGTGCCCCATGGTGACGGCTCCGTATCGGACTCGGCGAGGCACTGTCTCCTCGCAACTGGTTCACGTACCAACAAGTAGCTACGAATGATGCTACCCGTCGGTAATAAGAAGCAACCCCTGCCGGTCCAAGTGTGAGAAGGGTCTACATACGGACGCTGGGGAACGGCTCGAGAAGGCTTGACGGGCCTTCGGCGGTCTTGCCTGGCTCGGTAGGCTTGCGCCCATGTACGGCTACGACCAGAACGTGGGTGCGCAGTACACCGCGCCGCAGCAGCAGATGCCCGGTGGTGCCGGCGGGTACGGCCAGCAGCCGCCGCTCTATCCGGAGCCGTCGCCGCCGTCGCTCGCGGACGCGGTGCGAGCCTTCACCACCGGTCAGATGGCCGCCGAGGACTTCCAGCAGGTGTTCGCCACCTCCAAGGTCTACTGCCCGCGCGGCGACAACCCGGGCTTCCTCGCCCTGCACAACACCCAGCAGCCGGTGATCCCGATGTTCACCTCGCTGAAGGAGTTGCGCCGGTACGCGGGCAAGGAGTCCAAGTACTTCGTGATCACCGGCGCCGAGGTGATCGACCTGCTGCCGACCGGCTACGGCTTCGTCGTGGACATGGAGGGCGAGCACCGGATGGTCTTCGACGCCAAGGCGGTCGAGCAGATGGTGGACTTCGCGATGCGGCGGATGTACGGCGGCTGAACCGTCTCCCCCGCCCCGGGGCCGGCCTTACTGTGCCCGCGTGACCCCGCCCGACACCTCGCCGCCGGTCCGGCTCGGCCGGCGGCGTTCCGCTGCCCGGCCCCGTTCCGGCGAGTCACGGCTGGAGGGGGCGGCGCGGGTGACCGCCGAACCGGTGGGGCGTCCGGGGCCGGCGCCGAGAAGCGTGACGTTCTGGGTGCCGCATGACACGGTCGTGCCGCATGACTCGGCCGTGCCACGTGACGCGGTCGTGCGCGTACCCGGGGATCGTCCGAACGGCACCCGGTGAGGCCCGGAGGGAATGTCCTCCGGGCTTTCTCCGTTGGGGATGGCAGAAAGTTCAACGCTCAACTAAAGTGGGCGCACAAGGAGGTACCGACCATGCCTGCAGTGACCGTCGAGAACCCGCTGACGCTGCCGCGCGTGACCGCGCAGGCCGACGCCGTCGCCCGTCCCGTGCTGGCGGTGACGACCGCTCCGAGCGGTTTCGAGGGCGAGGGCTTCCCGGTGCGCCGGGCGTTCGCCGGGATCAACTACCGCCATCTCGACCCGTTCATCATGATGGATCAGATGGGTGAGGTGGAGTATCAGCCCGGGGAGCCGAAGGGGACCCCGTGGCATCCGCACCGCGGCTTCGAGACCGTCACCTACATCATCGACGGGATCTTCGACCACCAGGACTCCCAGGGTGGTGGCGGCACCATCACCAACGGCGACACCCAGTGGATGACGGCCGGCTCGGGTCTGCTCCACATCGAGGCGCCGCCGGAGCACCTCGTCATGTCCGGGGGTCTCTTCCACGGCCTGCAGCTGTGGGTGAACCTGCCGGCGAAGGACAAGATGATGGCGCCGCGCTACCAGGACATCCGCGGCGGCAACGTCCAGCTGCTGACGTCCCCCGACGGCGGCGCGCTGCTCCGCGTGATCGCGGGCGAGCTGGACGGCCACGCGGGCCCGGGCATCACCCACACCCCGATCACGATGATCCACGCGACGCTGGCTCCGGGCGCGGAGATCACGCTGCCGTGGCGCGAGGACTTCAACGGCCTCGCGTACGTCCTCGCCGGGCGCGGCGCCGTCGGCACCGAGCGCCGGCCGATCCACCTCGGCCAGACCGCCGTTTTCGGCGCCGGTTCCTCGCTCACCGTCCGTGCGGACGAGAAGCAGGACTCCCACACGCCGGACCTGGAAGTCGTCCTCCTCGGTGGACGGCCCATCCGTGAGCCGATGGCCCACTACGGCCCGTTCGTCATGAACACGCGCGAGGAGCTTCAGCAGGCGTTCGAGGACTTCCAGAAGGGGCGGCTCGGGACGATCCCCGCGGTGCACGGGATGTCCGAGGGCGGGCTGTAGGGCTCAGCAGGACCGAATGCGGGCGAGTCCGGTCTGGAGACGGACGGGATTCGTCCGTGCCCGTCCCGCCCGGGGCGCAGCCGGTTGACGCCGGACCCCCGGCGGGCCGGAGCCGGCATGTTCACGGGGTGCACCGACCGCCGGTGATCTCCAGAGTCTGCCGCGCTGACGATCGGGACGAAGCGGGATGATCGAGGCGCGAGAGGCTAGCCTCGCGCCATGGTGACGCGCACCCGGCTGTATCACGACGGCACTCTCGTCCTGACGGACTTTCCCGCCGGCGACGTCTCCGCGCATCTCGCCGATCCGGCGTCGGTCCTGTGGCTGGACCTGTACCGACCCGGGCCCGCCGAATTCACCATGCTCGGCCAGGAGTTCGGCATCCACGAACTGGCCCTGGAGGACGCCGCGCAGCATGGGCAGCGGCCGAAACTCGACCGCTATCGCACCCACGAGTTCCTCAGCGCCTATGCCGTGACCGTCAGCCCGGACGGTACGGAACTGACGTACAGCGAGATCGCCGTATTCCTCACCGGCCAGGCCATGATCACCGTCCGCATGGACGACGGTCTCGACATCGAGAACGTCGTCGCCCGCTGGGACGAGAGTCCGGACCTGGCCGGCCACGGCGTCGGATTCCTGCTGCACGGCCTGCTCGACCATCTCGTGGACGGCCACTTCGCCGCGGTCCAGCAGCTGGACGACGGCATCGAGGAGGTGGAGGGTCTGCTCTTCGCGGCCGGGCGCCGTGAGATCGAAGCCGTGCAGCGCCGGGTTTTCGCGCTGCGCAAATCGCTCGTCCGGTTGCGCCGCGTCGTGCTCCCGATGCGCGAGGTGGTCAACGGGCTCATGCGTCCCGGCCTGCACGTGATCGCCGACCCTCTCGTTCCGTATTACCAGGACGTCTACGACCACGTGCTGCGTGCCATCGAATGGACCGAATCACTGCGGGACCTGGTGGCCTCGGTCACGGAGACGAACCTCTCGGTCCAGGCCAACCGCATGAACCTGATCATGAAGAAGGTGACGAGCTGGGCCGCGATCATCGCCGTACCCACCGCGATCACCGGTTACTACGGCCAGAACATCCCCTATCCCGGTTTCGGCCGCCAGTCCGGATTCATCACCTCCGCCGCTGTCATCGTGATCCTGTCCGCACTGCTGTATGCGGCGTTCAAGCGCAAGGACTGGCTCTGACCCCCGGTGCCGGGCACCGGCGACCTGGTTGCGAAGGCAGGAAAATACCTGGTCACCCCCGGCTTTTCGGGCCGGTGAGCGGAGTAGTGTGAAGACACCGGGAGTTCTTCGCGTACCGGCTCAGCTGCGGGTGCCGTTTCCGGTGATCGACAACGCCGGGCCGCTCACGAGCCCGGGGGCGGGTTCGCGCCATGTCCGTGACCATCGACCGTACGACAACGGGCAGGCGCACGTCGTCGCTGCCGGTTCGCCTGTCCCTGACACCGGCGCCCGGGGGGCTGGACGGCACGTGGTGGCCTCGCTCCCGTGAGCTCACCCGTGAGCTGCCACCCTTGACGGCCGCACTGGGCGATCTCTGGGGTCCCATCACGCGCATCACGGTGAACCCGGCCTACTGGCCCGTCATCCCGCCTTGGGTGTCCGTCGCCGGACGCACGGTGCATGTGGGCTGGTCCACCGTGGAGCAGGATCCGCACAGACTGACCCTTTTCTCCACCGATGGCCGCCGGGACGTGCTGGTGATTCCGCCGGAAACCGGTGCGGATGCCGCCGCGCAGCTGATGGCGGGCGACGGCATCTATGCCCCGGCCAGGGACGAAGCAGCAGACAGGAGCGATGCCCGGATCAGGGAGGAAGTGTGGGAGACCGACGGCGGAGCAGGTCGGCCGTCGTCCCTGCCCCGGCCCATCGGATCGACAGGGCCTTCGCCCGCCGGTCGGCGGAGGTGAGAGAACCATGACTGTCATCGCAGTGGCCGTGCTGCTCCTTCTGATCGCCGTCGGAGTCGTTCTGATCCACCGGCTCAACGGTCAGCACGACGAACGGATCGCTGCCTTCCACTACAGCGATGTCCTGCCGGGGATCGGGCGTCGGACCCGGAGGCACCGTCGGTCGGCGGTGGACGCGGCCGTTCCGACGCGCCCCACCGCGACGGCGACCTCGGATGACATCGACTTCGGCCCGGCCGCGGGCGGTAGAGGAAGGCACGTCATGGCGATATTGAGAGACCGGAAGACGTACCGCGAGAGGATCATGCAGGCTCTGTACCAAGCCGCCGAAGGCAACCGCCTCCTGGGCGTCGAGGGGGCGAAGCTCCGCACCGACCTCGGTATCCCCGAGCAGGACATGGCCGCCGCCTGCATGTACCTGGCGGGCGAGGGCTGGGTCGTCGTGGACTGGGGGAGGGGCAACACGCCCGCGATGATCACGCTGACGCACCAGGGGATCCGGCAGATGGAGACGGAAGAGGAAGGGCGTGGCTGAGCCGCCGCGTCGGCTTCTCGGACCGAAGCCGAAGCGAACCTGCGCAAGCATCGCTCGTGCCGGAGTGATTCCTTCGGCGTAATGTGGAAAGCGGGTCGGCGCACGCTCACGTGCAATGACCCGGAAGGGCGGGGGGGGCGGCGGGGGGGGCGGGCGCGGGGCGGCGGGGGGGCCGGGGGGTAGTGCGCGGGGGGGGCGGGGGGGTGGGCGGGGGCGCCCGGGTCAACCCGGGGTGCGCGACGGTTCGGTG
>NZ_JBHYKH010000013.1:30150-45068 GCF_042741275.1 Streptomyces sp. NPDC058964 | reverse complement strand
GGGCGCCCCCGTGGGCGCCCGCGTCCCGGTTGATCGGGGCGGCGACACGGGTGGAGGTCTCGTTGTGGGGGCAGGCGTAGGCGTCGACGCCCGCCTCGGCCCGCGGGTCGGGGTGCGTGCCCGGGTCCGCGGAGATGACGGTGGGCTCGGCGAGCCACGGGGCGAGCTTCGCGGCCTTGGCGAACTTGGAGGAGAACTCGCCGAATGTGAGGTGCTGCGACTTGTTCTCGATCAGGCCGTGCGTCGCGACGTCCCAGAACGCCGTGGAGCCGCCGTTGCCGAGGACGACCTCGTAGCCCTCGGGCAGGGAGAACAGTTCGGAGATCCCCTCACGGACCTTGCCGACCAGGTTCTTGACCGGGGCCTGGCGGTGGGAGGTACCCAGGAGGGACGTACCGGTGGCGGCCAGCGCGTCCAGCGCCTCCACCCGGACCTTGGAGGGACCCGCGCCGAATCGACCGTCCGCGGGCTTGATGTCAGCAGGAATCTGGATCTCAGCCACGAGCCGGAGGGTATCCCTTCGGGGAAACCGCACGGAAACGTGTCCGTTCGATGAGACGACGTCCTCCGGCCCGTGGACTTGTGAGGACCTACGACGTCACGGCGGGTTCCGTCACTGTCAGTGCCCGGATGCATCCTGGAGTCATGACGGATCTGGCGGCGGAGCTGCGCGGAGCCGTCCGGGGCGAGGTGGGGTTCGACGTCACGTCCCGGGCGCTGGTGACGATGGACGCGTCGAACTACCGGCGTGTCCCGCTGGGGGTGGTGGCGCCACGGGATGTTGACGACGTGGCCGCGGTGCTGGAGGTGTGCCGGGGGCGCGGGGTGCCGGTGGTGGCGCGCGGCGGGGGCACGTCGATCGCGGGTCAGG
Organism: Streptomyces sp. NPDC058964; assembly: GCF_042741275.1. Classification (NCBI taxonomy): domain Bacteria; kingdom Bacillati; phylum Actinomycetota; class Actinomycetes; order Kitasatosporales; family Streptomycetaceae; genus Streptomyces; species Streptomyces sp. NPDC058964. The sequence goes on along the minus strand of NZ_JBHYKH010000013.1, from coordinate 44,197 downwards.
CGACCGGCACGGGCGTGGTTCTGGACTTCACCCGGCACATGAACCGGGTGCTCTCGGTGGACCCCGGAACACGCACGGCGGTGGTCCAGCCCGGCCTGGTCCTGGACCGGCTCCAGGAGGCCGCCGCCCCGCACGGCCTGCGCTTCGGCCCCGATCCGTCGACGCACAGCCGGTGCACGCTCGGCGGGATGATCGGCAACAACTCGTGCGGCTCGCACTCGGTGGCCTGGGGAACGACGGCGGACAGCGTGTGGGAGCTGGCCGTGGTCACCGCCCGCGGGGAGCGGCTGCGGCTCGGGCAGGGGTGGGCCGGAGCCCCGGAGGGCCTGCGGGAGCTGGCCGAGGGCGAGTTGGCCCGGCTGCGCACGGGCTTCCCCGAACTGCCCCGCCGCATCTCCGGGTACGCGCTGGACGCGCTGCTGCCCGAGAAGGGTGCCGACGTCGCCCGTTCCTTCTGCGGCTCGGAGGGCACCCTCGGCGTGCTGACGGAGGCAGTCGTACGGCTGGTCGAGGCGCCTCGCGCCCGTGCCCTGGCCGTGCTGGGGTACGGCGACGAGAGCGCGGCCGCCGACGCCGCGGCGGGGCTGCTGCAGTACGGGCCGCTGACGGTCGAGGGCATGGCGGCCGATCTGGTGCCGTCCGCGGCGGGGCTGCCCCGGGGCGGCGCCTGGCTGTTCGTGGAGACGGGCGGGGAGTCGGCGGGGGAGGCACGCGCGCGTGCGGAGGCGATCGTCCGCGCGGCCGGCGTCGTGGACGCGTCGGTCGTCACCGATCCGGCCGCCCAGCGGGCCCTGTGGCACATCCGGGAGGACGCCAGCGGCACGGCCACACGGATGCCGGACGGCAGCGAGGCGTGGCCCGGCTGGGAGGACTGCGCCGTGCCGCCCGCGCGGCTCGGCGCGTATCTGCGGGACTTCCGGAAGCTGTTGTCGGCGCACGGGCTGCGCGGCACGCCGTACGGCCACTTCGGGGACGGCTGCATCCATGTCCGTATCGACTTCGACCTCATGTCCGAGGCGGGAGTCGCCCGCTTCCGGCGCTTCTCCGAGGAGCTCGCCGACCTGGTGGTGGCGTACGGCGGTTCGCTCTCCGGTGAGCACGGGGACGGCCAGGCCCGCGCCGAGCTGCTGCCGAGGATGTACGGCGCGGAGACGGTCGCCCTGTTCGAGCGGGCCAAGGCCGTGTGGGACCCGGACGATCTGCTCAACCCCGGCATGCTGGTCCGGCCCGCCCCGCTGGACGCCGACCTGCGCTTCTCCGTGCTGCCCCGCCGTCCGGTCGACGTGGCCTTCGGCTACCCGGCCGACGGCGGTGACTTCTCGGCGGCGGTGCGCCGGTGCGTCGGGGTCGCCAAGTGCCGTACGACGGCGGTGGCCGGCCCCGCCGTCATGTGCCCGTCCTTCCGGGCGACCGGCGAGGAGCGGCACTCCACGCGCGGGCGGGCCCGGCTGCTGCACGAGATGCTCGCGGGCGAGCTGGTGACGGACGGCTGGCGCTCGACCGAGGTCCGGGACGCGCTGGACCTGTGCCTGTCCTGCAAGGGCTGCCGCTCCGACTGCCCGGTCGAGGTCGACATGGCCACGTACAAGGCGGAGTTCCTGCACCACCACTACCGGGGGCGGCGGAGACCGGCCGCGCACTACGCGATGGGGTGGCTGCCGCTGTGGCTGCGCTGGGTGGCCCGCACCCGCACGGCCCGGCTGGTCAACACCCTCGCCTCGGTACGGCCGTTGGCGCGGGCGGGCAAGCGGGTGGCCGGGGTCGCGCCGGAGCGGGAGATCCCGCGGGTGGCGCCGGAGACGTTCAGCCGGTGGTGGCGGAGGCACACCCCGGCCGTCCGCGGTGAGCCGGTCGTCCTGTGGCCGGACACCTTCACCGAGCACCTCGCGCCGGAGGTGGGCCGGGCGGCCGTGCGGGTGCTGGAGAGCGCCGGTCTCAGGGTGGCGCTGCCACCGGCCCTCGCACCGAATCCGCTGCCGGTCCTCAGGGGCCGGGACAGGGTCTGCTGCGGGCTGACCTACGTCTCCACGGGTCAGCTCGACCGGGCCCGCACGGTGCTGCGCCGCTCCCTCGACCTGATGGAACCGGTCCTGCGGACCGCGCCGCCCGTCGTCGTCCTGGAGCCCAGCTGCGCGGCAGCCCTCCGCACCGATCTGCCCGAGCTGCTGCCCGACGACCCCCGCGCGGCGCGGCTGGCATCGGCGGTCGTCACCTTCGCGGAGGCGCTGGAGCGCTACGCGCCCGGCTGGACCCCGCCGCCGGTGGACCGCCCGGTGACCGGCCAGACCCACTGCCACCAGCACGCGGTGCTGGGCGACGCGCCCGACCGCCGGCTGCGCGAGGCGGCGGGCCTGACCGGTGAGCTGAGCGGCGGCTGCTGCGGACTGGCGGGCAACTTCGGCTTCGAGAAGGGGCATTACGAGGTGTCGTCGGCCTGTGCGGAGGAACAGCTGCTGCCCGCGGTGCGGGGGGCGGCGGAGGGGACCGTGGTCCTGGCGGACGGGTTCTCCTGCCGTACGCAACTGGAGCAGCTGGCCGGGGTGCGGGGGCGGCATCTGGCGGAGGTGCTGGCGGAGGCGCTGGAGCGGCAGGGGAGTTGACGGGACCCGGCGTCGGGATGCCGTACGACCGTGCGGCTGCCCACTGGTGTCTGCCGGGCCCGGGACCGGCCTGAGGGTCACGCCGTACGACATCCCGGCGGCGGTCACGAGGACCTGCCGGCCTTCTACGAGCTGTATGCCGAGACCGCCGAACGCGACCGGTTCATCCCGCGGCCCCTGAACTACTTCCAGCGCATGTGGACCGCACTCGCCGCCGAACACCCCGACCGCATGCGGCTCTACCTCGCCCACCACGACGGGGACGTCCTCGCCGCGGCCACCGTGCTCGTCGTCGGCAGTCACGTCTGGTACTCCTACGGCGCCTCCACCAGCCGCAAGCGCGAGGTCCAGCCCAACAACGCGATGCAGTGACGCATGATGGCCGACGCGCACGAGCTGGGCGCCGCCGTCTACGACTTCCGGGGCATCACCGACACCCTGGAGGAGTCCAACCACCTGGTGGGCCTGCTCCGCTTCAAGGCGGGCGCGGGTGGCGAGGCCGCCGAGTACCTGGGGGAGTGGGACTTCCGGTTGAACCGGCTGCTGCACAAGGCGCCGGACGTCTACATGGCCCGTCGCTGAAGAAACTCTCAGCCCCCCGAACAAACACCCAGCTTTTCCCAGGGTATTCACAGCGCTCCTTTGCCATTTTTGCCGTTGTGGCACATGGGAGCCGTGTAGGTTCTTGGACGTCGGGAGCCGGACGCGGAATTCCCGGACCACTGAACTGCGAAACACTAGGAGTCGGAATGAGCTTCAAGAAGCTTGCCCCGCTGCCCCCCAAGCCGAAGTCGAAGCAGCTCCCCCCGCCGCCGCCGAAGCCGAAGAAGCGCGCGCACAAGCCGCTGCCCAAGCCGCTGCCCGGTCAGAACCACTGATCCGACGCTGAGCGGAAAGGGGGCGGAGGTGCCCCCGCCCGCCCGTTTTCTCATGGGTTCCTCAATTCCGGTGGGACCGGCGAAACAAAGCGGAGGGAATGTGCATGAAAATCGATGAGATCGATGAGATCGATACGGGTGAGGAACTCGAACACGAGGACACCCCGACCATTCCGGCGCGCATCGCGTTCCGCCGTTTCTGGCCGCTGACCAGAGGACTGCGCCGCTGGCTGCTGGTCGTCTGGGTGTGCACGGTGCTGGCCGCGCTCGCCGAGACCGAGGCCATCCTGCTCTTCAGCGACCTCACCGACCACGCCCTGGAGAAGGGATCGCTCGGCGCGTTCTGGAGTCCGGCCGTGAAGTGGCTGGGCATCGCCGTGGTCGGCGCGATCGTCGCGTACGCGGGCAACTCCCTCGCCGCATGGGTGACGGAGCGCTTCGTGATGCGGCTGCGCGAGCACGTCTTCGACCATGTGCAGCAGCTGCCCCCGCACTTCTTCCAGCGCCACCGCCAGGGCGATCTGCTCTCCCGCCTGACCAGTGACGTCGAGGCGATCGAGACGATGGTCGTGTCCGGGCTGGTGGGCGCGGCCTCGGCCGTCTTCAGCGCGCTCTTCTACGCCGCCGCCGCGTGCTGGGTGCGCTGGGACCTGGCCGCGGCCACCTTCGTCCTCGCCCCCCTGTTCTGGCTGGCGGCCCGCCGTTTCTCCGGCTCCATCAAGGACGTCTCGCGCGCCGGGCGGGTCGCCGACGGCGCGATCACCTCCGTCGTCGAGGAGTCCCTCGGCAACATCGTGCTGACCCAGGCGTACGGCCGGCGGGACGCGGAGCGGCGGCGGCTGGGCGAGGAGGCGAACGCCTGGTTCCGCGCCTCCGTCCGCGTCACGCGCCTCAACGAGGCGTACGAGCAGCTCGTCCAGGTCATCGAGACGGTGTGCGTCCTCGCCGTGATCGGCATCGGCACCTGGGAGATCTCCACCGGCCGGATGACCCTCGGCCAGCTCCTCGCCTTCTCCGCCTTCCTCGGCTACCTCTACCCGCCCGTGCGCGGTCTCGCCCAGCTCGGCCTCACGGTCACGGCGGCGACGGCGGGCGCCGAGCGGCTCATCGAGATCCTCGACGTGAAGCCGTCGGTCACCGACCCCCGGCGGGGCACGGAGGCCGGCCGCCCCGACGGCACGGTGGAGATCCGGGACGTGGTGTTCGGCTACCCGGGCGCCGACGGCACCGCCCTGCAGGGCCTCTCCTTCACGGTCGCCCCGGGCGAGCTCGTGATCATCACCGGCCCGAGCGGCGCGGGCAAGTCCACGGTGTCCAGGCTCCTGCTCCGCTTCTACGACCCGGATGCGGGCGAGGTCCTCCTGGACGGCGTACCGCTGCGCGACTTCCCGCTGGCCCGCCTGCGCGAGTACATCACCCTGCTTCCGCAGGAGACCCTCCTTCTGCACGACACGGTGCGCGCGAACATCGCCTGCGGCCGCCCCGGCGCCGGCGAGCAGGCGATCGTCGAGGCGGCGAAGGCGGCCGACGCGCACGACTTCATCGAACGGCTGCCCGACGGCTACGGCACCAGGGTCGACCCCAACTCGGCCCGCCTGTCCGGCGGCCAGCTCCAGCGCCTCGCCATCGCCCGCGCGATCCTGCGCGACGCGCCGGTCCTGGTCCTGGACGAGCCGACCACCGGACTGGACGCGATGGCCGCGCGCAGGGTGGTGAAGCCGCTGCGGCGACTGATGTCCGGCCGTACGACCATCATGATCACCCACGACCTCAACCTCGCCCCCGACGCCGACCGCATCCTGGTCGTCGACCGCGGACGCGTCGTGGAGACGGGCCGGCACGAGGAGCTCCTGGCCCGGGGCGGGGCGTACTCCCGGCTGCACCGCTCGCAGAACAACGCGGCGATGGACACCGCCGAACTGCGCCTGCCGCTGTTCGTGGAGGAGCCGGCCGTCTACGAGTACGAGCACGCGCAGGGGTACGGGTACGGGCAGGGCGGTGGCGGCACGTACGAGCCGTACTCCGCCGCCGCGGCCTGGACCCGGCCGGCCTACGAGGCGTACGGAACCGTCCCCGCCACACTCCCGGACGGCCGCCCGCTGTTCCGCGACGAGGAACCCTGGCCCGGCATCTGAGTCTCGGCAGCCAGGACAGTTACATAAGCGGTTCACACTCCTGACGAAGTCTATTACCCTGGACTCGGAAGTACATCATGATGAACACCCGACCGAGCCAGCCCCAGGACCGCCCGTGAGCACCCCCAGCGCCACCACCTCGTCGTCCTCACCCGCCTCCGTGACCGACCACGCCCCCGTGTCCTCGGGTGGCGCGCCCCTCCGTTTCGGTTCGCTCGGTCCCGTCGGGCTGGTGCTCGCCGGAGGCATCTCGGTCCAGTTCGGCGGCGCCCTCGCCGTGACGCTCATGCCACGGGCCGGCGCGCTCGGCGTGGTGACCCTGCGCCTGCTCGCGGCCGCGGTGATCCTGCTGGTGGTCTGCCGCCCCCGGCTGCGCGGGCACTCCCGGACCGACTGGGGGACGGTGGCCGTCTTCGGCATCACCATGGGCGCGATGAACGGCCTCTTCTACGAGTCGGTCGCCCGCATCCCCCTCGGCCCCGCCGTCACCCTGGAGGTGCTGGGCCCCCTGGCCCTCTCGGTCCTTGCCTCCCGCCGCGCGGTCAACGCCATCTGGGCGGGCCTGGCACTGGCCGGCGTCTTCCTCCTGGGCGGCGGAGGCTTCAGCGACCTGGACCCGGTGGGCGTCGCCTTCGCGCTCGGGGCGGGCGCGATGTGGGCGGCGTACATCGTCTTCAGCGCCCGCACGGGTCGCCGTTTCCCGCAGGCCGACGGCCTGGCGCTGGCCATGGCGGTGGCGGCGCTGCTGTTCCTCCCGCTCGGGATCGCCGAGTCCGGCACCAGGCTGCTGAACCCGACCACGGTGGGCCTGGGTTCGGCGGTGGCGGTCCTCTCCTCGGTCCTCCCCTACACCCTCGAACTGCTCGCCCTGCGCCGCCTGCCCGCCTCCACCTTCGCGATCCTCATGAGCCTGGAGCCGGCCATCGCCGCGACAGCGGGCTTCCTCATCCTGGACCAGTCCCTGTCCGCCACCCAGGCGGCCGCGATCGCCCTGGTCATCGGCGCGAGCATGGGCGCGGTGCGGACTCAGGTGGGGCGGGGCAAGGCCGCGGTGCCGACGGGCGCTACCTGACGGTTCCTGCGGCATGGCCAGGTGCGTGGGGACTAGAGTGCCCCGACCCCCGGCCCCGGCGCGCGGTCGGCCCATCGGCTGAGGACACGAAGGGAACGGCGAATGAGTCCGCAGCACGGTGAAACAGTCGGCGACGGCCCGCTGATCCCGCGTCCGGACCGCACCCCGGGCGCCCTCCGTGCCGCCTGTGCGATTGTCGCGCCGCAACTTCTGGCCACCTACGACCAGGCGAAGGACCAAGCGCTCGCCGAAGCCGTTGAGCATGGCTCCCTCAAGCCCGTTCACGTGTACCTCAACCATTGGGCGGCTCTGATCGAGATCGAGCGCCACCCGGAGAAGGCCAAGGCGTACCACCGTGCCGAATACCTCGCCCACGTCGCGACCGAGCCGGACGAGGCACGCGGGCATCTGAGCACCGCGAGCGCTATTTATCGTGCCGCCGCCAAGGCGGTGCTCGCGGAGTGACCTGGCGTTGGGAGTACGTCCCGGACGAGGAGACCGTGGCGGCCGGAGCGCCACCCGGGTTCATCGCCGAAGTCGAGAAGAGGGCGGACGAACTGGTCCGGGCGGCTGAGGCGCTTCACCTTCACGGTCCCGCGTATCAGGGGCCGACGAAGGGGCGAAGCACGCGTTCGTGGCGGGCGGATTCTTCGTGTGTGCATGGTCACGCCACGCTCGGAGCTCGTCAGTATGCGGCAGGTCACGCCCGACCCGTTGTCGTGACCACAGTCAACTGTCGCCGCACGGTGCGGTGAGGCCCGAGCCTCAGGAAGCCGTTTTCACCCATTCACCGAACGTCGGCCCCGCCAGCCGCGCAGCCGCCCCCGGCAGCAGGCCCCCGTTCTCGAACAGGTCCCGCTCCGGGTTGGCCGGGTCGCTCACGGCGACCACCTTCGCGGCCGGGTCCCGGTAGGACATCAGCAGCCGGGCCGCCTCCTCAAGGCTCTCCTCGCGCGGACCGGCCACCTCCGGGAACGGCGACCGTGCCCCGGGCGCCTCGTCCTCCTCCGCCAGGTCCACCAGCGCCTCCGCGACGGCCCGCGCCGCGACCAGCTGCGTCCGCATCTTCGGGACGTACACCGTGTCGTCCTGCCGCCCCCAGTGCGTCAGCTGCTCCACGAACTCGTGGAACTGCGCCGCCCGCAGCACCCGTGCCGGCACGGGCCCGGCCAGCACCGCGCGCTCGTGCTCCAGCTTGGCCGCGTTGTAGCCCGCGACCGAGCCGTCGATGCCGATGATCGACACGACCACCATCCGGCCGACCCCGGCCTTCTGCCCGGCCTCGTGCAGATTGCGGGCCGCCGCCGTGAAGAACTCCGTCGCCACCTGCTGGTCGGGCGAGGGCGTGCTGGCCGCGTCGATCACGACGTCCACACCCTCCAGCGCCTCGGCCAGCCCGGCGCCGGTGACGATGTCGACGCCGGTGGCCCGGGACATCGACATGACGGTGTGCCCGCGCTCCGTCAGCACGTCCACCACATGCCGCCCGAGCCGGCCCGTCGCCCCGGCCACCGCGATCTTCTTGACCTCGCTCATGGTCACGTCTCCCTCTGCGTCCATCTGCTTGCGTCGTCATCGGTCTGACGGGCGGGGAGCGGGAGATGTGACGGCTCAGCGGAAGGAGTTCTCGACGGCGGCGGCGACGAACGCGGCGAAGGCCTCCGGCGTGGCGGTGAGGACCCCGGCGGGGATGTTCTTGGAGTCGCGGACGGCTATGTGGGGGGTGAGGTCGGCGACTTCGACGCATTCGCCGCCGCTGCTACCGCTGTAGGAGGACTTGCGCCAGGTGGCCGTGCCGAGGGGGGCGCACTCAACGCACTGGCCGCCGGTGTCGCCGCTGTACGACGACTTACGCCACTGCGCGCGCATCAGGTCCGACTTGGTCCCCATAGCGTTCCTCCACTACGCGGGCGATCAGGGCCGCCGACTCCCTCGGGGAGAGGGCTTCGGCCTGCAAGCGAGCGTAACCGACGGAACGCCCCCTGATCTGCTGCGGATTGGCCGTCATGTGGCCTGAGTCGTAGCTCTCGCTGTAGTACAGGTCGGGGTGATCGTCGAAGCGTAGGAGTGTGAATGAGCCCATCATTCCGGTGTGCTGACCCGCCGAGAACGGCAGCACCTGGAGCTCGACCCACGGCTTCCCGAAAAGCTCCAACAGGTGGATCAGTTGCTCGCGCATGACCTCATGGCTACCGACCGCCCGATACAACACCGCCTCGTCCAGGACTACCCACAGCACAGGGGGGTGCTCCCCTTTGAGGATGCGCTGGCGCTCCAGTCGTGCCGCCACCATCTCGTCGAGCCGCTCCGCCTGCTCGACGCTGAGCACCGCCCGCGCGTAGGCCTCCGTCTGGAGCAGGCCGTACACCAGTTGGCACTGGTACGTGGAGATATACGTCGCCTTCGCCTCCAACTCGGCGAACGGCTGAAACCAACTCGGCAACTGGTTCCGCAGCACCAGCCCCACCAACCGGGAGAACAGCCCGTCCGTCCCCAGCGCCGCGTCCAACCGCTCGGAGAAGTCCCGCTGCGGCACCCTCGCCGCCGTCTCGATCTGGCCGATCAGTGATCCCGTGCAGAAGACGGCCGACCCGAGCCGCGCCAGCGTGAGCCCCGCCGCCTCCCGGGCTCTGCGCAGCTCATAGCCGTAGTAGTCCAAGGGCGACGCACTCGGGTCGAGTTCGCGGCTTCGCATGCCGATCACCTCCAGTCACCGAGAGTAGCGAGATGGGTGTGATCGGGTGACGGGTTGTGGAAAAAGAAATTAATGCAAGCATGCTTGATTGTTTCTGGGGACGCTGACATGCTCCCCCCATGTCCGATCCGACGCCCGTGTTCGACGATCTGCGTGACGAAAGCGAAGAACTCGACCGGCTCGTGGCCGAGTTGAGCCCGGAACAGTGGGCGCTCCCGACGCCCGCGCCCGACTGGACCGTCGCCCACCAGATCGCCCACCTCGCCTGGACCGACCACTCCGCCCTCCTCTCCGTCACGGACGCCGACGCCTTCCACGGCCTGGTCGAGAAGGCCCTCGCGGCGCCCGAGACGTTCGTGGACGACGGTGCCGAGGCGGGAGCCCAACTGCCGCCCGCCGAGCTGTTGTCGCGGTGGAGGGAGGGACGGGCCGCGCTCGACCGGGCCCTGCGCGCGTCCGCGCCCGGCGCCCGCTTCCCCTGGTACGGCCCGCCCATGTCCGGCGCCTCCATGGCCACCGGCCGGCTCATGGAGACCTGGGCCCACGGCCAGGACGTCGCCGACACCCTGGGTGTGGTCCGCACCCCCACCGACCGGCTCAAGCACGTGGTCCGCATCGGTGTGCGCGCACGGGACTTCGCCTTCGGCGCGCACGGGCTTCCCGCGCCGGCCGAGGAGTTCCGGGTGGAGATCCTCGCCCCCTCCGGCGGCACCTGGACCTACGGTCCCGAAGACGCCCCCCAGCGGGTCACCGGACCGGCCCTGGACTTCTGTCTGCTGGTCACCCAGCGCGCGAACCGCGCCGACGTCGCCGTACGTGCCGAGGGGCCGGACGCCGACCGCTGGCTCGACATCGCCCAGGCCTTCGCGGGCCCGCCCGGCGGTGGACGTCCCCCGAAGGGGGACGCGGAGTGACGCTGCGCATAGGCAACGCCTCCGGCTTCTACGGCGACCGCTTCGACGCCATGCGCGAGATGCTCACCGGCGGCGAACTGGACGTCCTCACCGGCGACTACCTCGCCGAGCTGACGATGCTGATCCTCGGGCGGGACCGGCTGAAGGACCCCGCCGCCGGGTACGCACGTACCTTCCTGCGGCAGCTGGAGGACTGTCTCGGCCTGGCGCACGAGCGGTCCGTGAAGATCGTGACGAACGCCGGCGGCCTCAATCCGGCCGGGCTCGCGGACGCGGTGCGGACGATGGCCGACCGGCTGGGCATCCCGGTGCGGGTCGCCCACGTCGAGGGCGACGACCTCACCGCCGCCTACCCGGGCAGCCTCGCCGCCCACGCCTACCTCGGCGGCTTCGGCATCGCGGAGTGCCTGCGGGCGGGCGCGGACATCGTGGTCACCGGGCGGGTGACCGACGCGGCGCTCGTCACCGGCCCCGCCGCCGCCCACTTCGGCTGGCGGCCGGGGGAGTACGACCGGCTCGCGGGTGCCGTCGTCGCCGGGCACGTGCTGGAGTGCGGAACGCAGGCCACCGGCGGCAACTACGCGTTCTTCGGCGACGGTGACGTACGCCGGCCCGGCTTCCCGCTCGCGGAGATCCACGAGGACGGCAGCTGCGTCATCACCAAGCACCCCGGCACCGGCGGGTTCGTGGACGTCGGCACGGTCACCGCACAGCTGCTGTACGAGACGGCCGGCGCCCGGTACGCCGGGCCGGATGTGACCGCCCGCCTCGACACCGTGCGGCTCATCCAGGACGGCCCCGACCGGGTGCGCGTCGACGGGGTGCGCGGGGAAGCCCCGCCCCCGACCCTGAAGGTCGGCCGCAACCGGCTCGGCGGCTTCCGCAACGAGGTGGTCTTCGTCCTGACCGGGCTCGACATCGAGGCCAAGGCCGCGCTGGTGCGGGAGCAGATGAGCGACGCGCTCGCCAAGTCGCCGCCCGGCGAGGTGCGCTGGGAGCTGGTCCGCACCGACCGGCCCGACGCGGACACCGAGGAGACGGCGAGCGCCCTGCTGCGGCTCGTCGTACGCGACCCCGACCAGGGGGCCGTGGGGCGCGCGCTGAGCGGTGCCGCCATCGAGCTGGCGCTCGCCAGCTACCCCGGCTTCCATGTGCTGGCACCACCCGGGAAGGGCGCACCCTACGGAGTCTTCGAGGATGTGTACGTCCCCCATGGCGATGTCGACCATGTGGCCGTCCTCCACGACGGACGCCGCGTCCCTGTGCCCCCGGCCCAGGACACCCTCGTACTCGACGGCGTACCGGCGCCGCCCCTCCCGGAACCCCTGCCGGCCGGGCCCACGCGCCGCGCCCCCCTCGGTCTGATCGCCGGTGCACGCAGCGGTGACAAGGGCGGGAACGCCAACGTCGGCGTCTGGGCGCGCACCGGCGAGGCCTGGCGGTGGCTCGCCCATGAACTGACGGCCGAGCGTTTCCGGCAGCTGGTGCCCGAGAGCGGCGGGCTGACCGTCGTCCGGCACCTTCTGCCGGGCCTTCGCGCCCTGAACTTCGTCGTCGAGGGGATCCTCGGCGAGGGTGTCGCCGCCCAGCACCGTTTCGACCCGCAGGCCAAGGCTCTCGGCGAATGGCTGCGCTCCCGCCACCTGGACATACCGGAGGCCCTGCTTTGACGGTCCTTTCGTCCGCCCTGGACGTCGACGGCCAGGACTACCAGGCGAACCGCGACGCCATGCTCGCCAAGCTCGCCGACCTCGGCACCGAACACGCCAAGGCCCTCGCGGGCGGCGGCGAGAAGTACGTCCAGCGCCATCGGGGGCGCGGCAAGCTGCTCGCCCGCGAACGCATCGAGCTGCTCCTCGACCCGGACACACCGTTCCTGGAGCTGTCCCCGCTGGCGGCCTGGGGCAGCGACTACGCCGTCGGAGCCTCCCTGGTCACCGGCATCGGGGTGGTCGAGGGCGTCGAGTGTCTGATCACCGCCAACGACCCGACCGTGCGCGGCGGCGCCAGCAACCCCTGGAGCCTGAAGAAGGCGCTGCGGGCCAACGACATCGCACTCGCCAACCGGCTGCCCTGCATCAGCCTGGTCGAGTCCGGGGGTGCCGACCTGCCCTCCCAGAAGGAGATCTTCATCCCCGGAGGCGCGATCTTCCGGGACCTCACCCGGCTGTCCGCCGCCGGGATCCCCACCGTCGCCGTCGTCTTCGGGAACTCGACGGCCGGCGGCGCCTACGTCCCCGGCATGTCCGACCACGTGATCATGGTCAAGGAGCGGGCCAAGGTGTTCCTCGGCGGACCGCCGCTGGTGAAGATGGCGACCGGCGAGGAGAGCGACGACGAGTCCCTGGGCGGCGCGGAGATGCACGCGCGCGTGTCCGGCCTCGCGGACTACTTCGCCGTGGACGAGCAGGACGCGCTGCGGCAGGCGCGGCGCGTGGTCGCCCGCCTCAACCACCGCAAGGCGCATCCCGACCCGGGCCCGGCGGCCCCTCCCAAGTACGACCCGGAGGAGCTCCTGGGCATCGTCCCCGGCGACCTGAAGATCCCCTTCGACCCGCGCGAGGTGGTCGCCCGCATCGTCGACGCCTCCGACTTCGACGAGTTCAAGCCGCTGTACGGGACGAGCCTGGCCACCGGATGGGCGTCCCTGCACGGCTATCCGGTCGGCATCCTCGCCAACGCGCAGGGCGTGCTGTTCAGCGAGGAGTCGCAGAAGGCCGCCCAGTTCATCCAGCTGGCCAACCAGCGCGACATCCCGCTGCTCTTCCTGCACAACACCACCGGCTACATGGTCGGCCGGGAGTACGAGCAGGGCGGCATCATCAAGCACGGCGCGATGATGATCAACGCGGTCAGCAACTCGAAGGTGCCGCATCTGTCCGTCCTGATGGGCGCCTCGTACGGGGCCGGGCACTACGGCATGTGCGGGCGGGCCTACGACCCGCGCTTCCTGTTCGCCTGGCCCAGCGCCAAGTCCGCCGTCATGGGCCCGCAGCAGCTCGCCGGCGTGCTGTCGATCGTGGCCCGGCAGTCGGCGGCCGCCAAGGGACAGCCGTACGACGACGACGCGGACGCCGCTCTGCGCGCCATGGTGGAGCAGCAGATCGAGTCCGAGTCGCTGCCGATGTTCCTGTCCGGCCGGCTCTACGACGACGGCGTCATCGACCCGCGCGACACCCGCACCGTCCTCGGACTGTGCCTGTCCGCCATCCACACGGCGCCCTACGAGGGCGCGCGCGGTGGCTTCGGCGTCTTCCGGATGTGAGGGACCCAGTGACTTCCGTGATCACTTCAGTGCTCGTCGCCAACCGGGGTGAGATCGCCTGCCGGATCTTCCGCACCTGCCGGGAGCAGGGCATCCGGACGGTCGCCGTGCACTCGGACGCCGACGAGAACGCCCTGCACACGCGCCTGGCCGACATGGCGGTACGGCTGCCGGGGGCCTCGCCCGCCGAGACGTATCTGCGCGGCGATCTGGTGGTGAAGGCGGCCGTGGCGGCCGGCGCGGACGCCGTGCACCCCGGCTACGGCTTCCTCTCCGAGAACCCCGACTTCGCGCGGGCCGTACTCGACGCCGGCCTGGTCTGGATCGGGCCGCCCCCGGAGGCGATCGAGGCGATGGCGTCCAAGACGCGCGCCAAGCAGCTGATGGGGATCGAGCCCCTTCGCCATGTGACCGAAGTCGACCTGCCGGTTCATGTGAATGAGGCGGCGGGCGGCGGCGGGGCCCGCAATGGGTTTCTGGCGCCGCGG
>NZ_JBHYKH010000013.1:8431-30140 GCF_042741275.1 Streptomyces sp. NPDC058964 | reverse complement strand
CCCCTGCGCGCGGTCACCGAGGGCGACCTGCCGGTGCTGGTGAAGGCGGCGGCGGGCGGCGGCGGTCGCGGCATGCGGATCGTGCGCCGTCTGGAGCAGCTCGACGGCGCGCTGGAGAGCGCGCGCTCCGAGGCCGCGAGCGCCTTCGGGGACGGCGAGGTCTTCGTCGAGCCCTACGTCGAGCGCGGCCGCCACGTCGAGGTGCAGATCCTCGCCGACACCCACGGCACGGTCTGGACGCTCGGCACCCGCGACTGCTCCCTCCAGCGGCGCCACCAGAAGGTGATCGAGGAGGCCCCCGCACCGGGCCTGACCGCCGAACTCACCGACGAGCTGTACGGGATGGCCGTACGCGCCGCCCGCTGCGTCGACTACGCCGGCGCCGGCACCGTCGAGTTCCTCGTCGCCGACGGCAAGGCCCACTTCCTGGAGATGAACACCCGCCTCCAGGTCGAACACCCCGTCACCGAGGCCGTGTTCGGCATCGACCTGGTCGCTCTCCAGCTCCGGGTCGCCGAGGGCCACGCCCTGGACGACGAGCCGCCGCACGCGCGTGGCCACGCGATCGAGGCCCGCATCTACGCCGAGGACCCGGCCCGCGGCTGGGCCCCGCAGACCGGCACCCTGCACCGCCTCGCCGTACCGGACGGCGTCCGCCTCGACACCGGCTACACCGACGGCGACGAGATCGGAGTCCACTACGACCCGATGCTCGCCAAGGCGGTCGCCCACGCCCCCACGCGCGCGGAAGCCCTGCGCAGGCTCGCCGGCGCCCTGGAACGGGCGCAGGTCCACGGCCCGGTCACCAACCGTGACCTGCTGGTCCGCTCCCTGCGCCACACGGAGTTCACGGCGGCCCGCATGGACACCGGCTTCTACGACCGCCACCTCACCGGCCTCACCGAGCCCGCCCCCGACCCGTACGCTCCCCTGGCCGCCGCCCTCGCCGACGCCCACGGCCGCTCCCGCTTCGGCGGCTGGCGCAACCTGCCCTCCCAGCCGCAGACCAAGCGCTACCTCATGGCGGGCGAGGAGCACGAGGCCGGCTACCGGCACACCAGGGACGGCCTCGCCGCGGACGGGGTGCGGGTCGTGCACGCCGACGCGCGGCTCGTCGTACTGGAAGTGGACGGTGTACGGCGGAAGTTCGACGTGGCCCGCTACGGCGACCAGGTGCACGTCAACGCCACCGCGCTCACCGCGCTGCCCCGCTTCCCCGACCCGGCGGCCCACCACGCCCCCGGTTCCCTGCTCGCCCCCATGCCCGGCACGGTCGTCCGTGTCGCCGAGGGTCTGGCCGAGGGGTCGGCCGTACGGGCCGGAGAGCCCCTGATCTGGCTGGAGGCGATGAAGATGCAGCACCAGATCACCGCCCCGGCCTCCGGCACGCTGAGCGCCCTGCACGCCGCCCCTGGTCAGCAGGTCGAGGTGGGCGCCCTGCTCGCAGTTGTAGAGGAAGTACAGAAGGAGGTTCAGGAGCAGTGAGCACCACTCTGGAAACCGAGGAACACAAGGCCCTGCGATCCGCCGTCGCCGCCCTCGGCAAGCGCTACGGCCGCGAATACCTCGCCCGCGTCGTCGCCGACGGCGGCCAGCCCACCGAGCTCTGGGCGGAAGCCGCCAAGCTCGGCTACCTCGGCGTGAACCTCCCCGAGGAGTACGGAGGCGGAGGCGGCGGCATCGCCGAGCTCTCCATCGTCCTCGAGGAACTGGGCGCCGCCGGCTGCCCCCTCCTGATGCTCGTCGTCTCGCCCGCCATCTGCGGCACCGTCATCGCCCGCTTCGGAACCGAGGAACAGAAGCGCGCCTGGCTCCCCGGACTCGCCGACGGCACCCGCACCATGGCCTTCGGCATCACCGAACCCGACGCGGGCTCCAACTCCCACCGCATCACCACCACCGCACGCCGGGACGGCGACACCGGGGACTGGCTCCTCACCGGCCGCAAGGTGTTCATCTCCGGCGTCGACCACGCCGACGCCGTCCTGATCGTCGGCCGCACCGAGGACGCCCGTACCGGCAACCTCAAGCCCTGCCTGTTCATCGTCCCGCGCGACGCCGGGGGCTTCGAACGGCGGCAGATCGACATGGAACTGCACGGCGCCGAGAAGCAGTTCGAGCTCGTCCTCGACGACGTGCGGCTGCCCGCCGACGCGCTCGTCGGCGACGAGGACGCCGGCCTGCTCCAGCTGTTCGCCGGCCTCAACCCGGAGCGCGTCATGACGGCCGCGTTCGCGATCGGCATGGGACGCTACGCCCTCGCCAAAGCGATCGGCTACGCCCGCGACCGCACCGTCTGGAAGGCCCCCATCGGCGCCCACCAGGCCATCGCCCACCCCCTGGCCCAGGCGCACATCGACCTCGAACTGGCCCGCCTGATGATGCAGAAGGCCGCCCACCTGTACGACGCGGGCGACGACATCGGGGCCGGCGAGGCCGCCAACATGGCCAAGTACGCGGCCGGGGAGGCCTGCGTGAAGGCCGTCGACCAGGCCGTGCACACCCTCGGCGGCAACGGGCTCACGCGCGAATTCGGCCTCGCCTCGTTGATAACGGCCGCGCGCGTGGCTCGTATAGCCCCGGTGAGCCGGGAGATGATTCTCAACTACGTCTCCCACCAGACCCTGGGCCTGCCCAAGTCGTACTAGGCCCCATCGGCGCACACCGCCCTGCGAGGAGGAACCGTGTTCCGCAGCGAGTACGCAGACGTTCCGGCCGTCGAACTCCCCATCCACGAGGCCGTCCTGGGCCGTGCCGCCGAGTTCGGCGACCGGCCCGCGCTGATCGACGGCACCGACGGCACCATGCTCACGTACGAACAAGTGGACCGGTTCCACCGGCGCGTCGCCGCCGCCCTCGCGGACGCGGGCGTGCGCAAGGGCGACGTCCTCGCCCTGCACAGCCCCAACACCGTCGCCTTCCCGACCGCCTTCTACGCCGCCACGCGCGCGGGTGCCGCCGTCACCACCGTGCACCCGCTGGCCACACCCGAGGAGTTCGCCAAGCAGCTGCACGACTCGGCCGCCCGCTGGATCATCACCGTCTCCCCGCTGCTGGGGACGGCTCGCCGGGCGGCCGAACTCGCCGGCGGCGTACGGGAGATATTCGTCTGCGACAGCGCGCCCGGACACCGCTCCCTGATCGACATGCTCGCCTCCGAGGCGCCCGAACCGGACGTCTGTGTCGACCCGGCCGAGGACGTCGCCGCACTGCCGTACTCCTCCGGCACCACCGGCGTCCCCAAGGGCGTGATGCTCACCCACCGCCAGATCGCCACCAACCTCGCCCAGCTCGAACCCGCCGTCACGGCCGGCCCCGGCGACCGCATCCTCGCCGTCCTGCCGTTCTTCCACATCTACGGCCTCACCGCGCTCATGAACGCGCCCCTGCGCAACGGCGCCACCGTCGTCGTACTGCCCCGCTTCGACCTGGAGACGTTCCTCGCGGCCATCGAGAACCACCGCATCACCGGCCTGTACGTCGCCCCGCCGATCGTCCTCGCCCTCGCCAAACACCCGGCCGTCGCCCGCTACGACCTGTCCTCCCTGCGGTACATCATCAGCGCCGCGGCACCCCTGGACGCCAAGCTCGCCGCCGCCTGCTCCGAGCGCCTGGGCCTGCCGCCGGTCGGCCAGGCCTACGGCATGACGGAACTCTCGCCCGGCACCCACGTCGTCCCGCTCGACGCCATGCACCGGGCACCCGCCGGCACGGTCGGCAGGCTCATCGCGGGCACCGAGATGCGCATCGTCTCCCTCGACGACCCCGCCAAGGACCTCGGCACCGGCGAGCCCGGCGAGATCCTCATCCGCGGACCGCAGGTCATGAAGGGCTACCTGGGCCGCCCGGACGACACCGCCGCCATGATCGACGCCGACGGCTGGCTGCACACCGGCGACGTCGGCCATGTGGACGCCGACGGCTGGCTGTTCGTCGTCGACCGCGTCAAGGAACTCATCAAGTACAAGGGCTTCCAGGTCGCACCCGCCGAGCTCGAGGCCCTGCTCCTGACCCACCCCGGCATCGCTGACGCCGCGGTCATCGGCGTCTACAACGAGGACAACAACGAGGTCCCGCACGCGTACGTCGTGCGCCAGCCCGGAGCCGACGACCTCACCGAGAACGAGGTCATGCTCCACGTCGCCGAACGCGTCGCCCCCTACAAGCGCGTCCGGCAGGTCACCTTCATCGCCGGCGTGCCCCGGGCCGCCTCCGGCAAGATCCTCCGCAGGGAGCTGCGGGAACTCAGGGAGCGGTCATGACACTGATCGGACGCACACGTGCGCGTGGCATCGAAACCCTCAGCCTGGACTCGGCCGACACCCGAAACGCCCTGTCGGCCGCGCTCGTCGGCGGACTCGCGGCCGCGCTGACCGACTGTGCCAAGGACGCCGACGTACGGGCCGTGGTCCTCACCCACACCGGCAACACCTTCTGCGCCGGCGCCGACCTGCGCGACCCGCCGCACCCCGACGCCCTGGTCGGCCTGCTCCGGCAGATCGTCGAGCTGCGCAAGCCGGTCGTCGCCCGGGTGACCGGGCATGTGCGGGCGGGCGGCCTGGGCCTGCTGGCCGCCTGCGACATCGCGGCCGGGTCCGCCGACTCCAGCTTCGCGTTCACCGAGGTACGGATCGGGGTCGCGCCTGCCGTCATCTCCCTCCCGGTGATCCCGCGCACCGACCCGCGCGCCCTCGCCCGCTACTACCTCACCGGCGAGCGCTTCGACGCCGCCGAGGCGGCCCGCGTCGGCCTCCTGACAGCCTCCGGGGACGACGTCGACGCCGTACTGGAACCGATCCTCGACGGACTGCGCCGAGCCTCCCCCCAGGGTCTGGCCGAGACGAAACAGCTGCTCACGACTAGGGTGCTGGAAGCCCTCGACCGGGACGCGGCCGACCTCACCGCGCTCTCGGCCCGGCTGTTCTCCTCCGCGCAGGCACGCGAGGGGATGACGGCCTTCCTCGAAAGACGGGATCCCTCATGGGTGCTGTGAGCGCAGGATGAGTGTGCGCACGGGTGTGAGTACGGCCGAACGCGACCGCCTGCCCAAGCAGGACCGCAGCCGGGCCACCCGGCAGCGGCTCCTGGAGGCCGCCGTGGCCTGCCTGGCCGAGCGCGGCTGGGCGGGCTCCACGGTCTCCGTCGTCGCCGAACGCGCCGGCGTCTCCCGCGGTGCCGCCCAGCACCACTTCCCCACCCGCGAGGACCTCTTCACGGCGGCCGTCGAGTACGTGGCCGAGGAACGTTCCACCGCCCTGCGCGCCCTGTTCCCCGAGGGCACCGCCGACCGCCACGCCGTCGTCTCCGCCCTCGTCGACCTCTACACCGGCCCCCTCTTCCGCGCCGCACTCCACCTGTGGGTCGCCGCCTCCAACGAGGAACAGCTGCGGCCCCGCGTCACGGAGCTGGAGGCCCGCGTCGGCCGCGAGACCCACCGCATCGCGGTGGAACTCCTGGGCGCGGACGAGTCCCGCCCCGGCGTACGGGAGACCGTCCAGGGCCTGCTCGACATGGCCCGCGGCCTGGGCCTGGCCAACCTCCTCACCGACGACGCGGGCCGCCGCGACCGGGTGGTCACCCAGTGGGCGACGCTCCTGGAGAAGACACTGGACTGAGGGGTCAGGGGTCCCACGCGGGTTCCCGGTGCCGCCTCGATCTGCCGGTCGTCCGGTGGCCGGGTGTCTCGCGATCGTCCGCGGGCCGTGGCCTGCGCCGGGTGGGCGGTCGGTGGGCGGTCGTGGGGTGGTGCGGGGTGCGGGGGCGCCGGGTGCTGTGCCGGGCGCGGTCCGCAGGCGGTGGCCGGTGGCCGGTGTGCGGGTGCCCCAGGGCCTGTGAGGCGGTGGGCCGGGGCGTCCCGTGGCCCCGTGGTGCCGTGGGGCGTGATGCATGACGTGGGCCACAGCCACTTCCACCGAGCCGCAGTACCCTTGCCGCATGCTTCCGATGCTCGTTCGACGCCGGCACGTGGACTACGTGCGCGTCACGAGCATGGGCTGTCGGCGCTCTACCTGACCCAGCCCCCTTCTTCCTCCTTCCGGCACCCAGGGCACCGCCACACCCCCGGCGGCTGCCCGTGCCCCGTACATCCCGCGGACGCACCCATGACGAACCCGTCGTACGACCAGCTCCCGATCATCGACCTCTCCGCCGCCGACCGCGGCCCCCGGGCCCGCGCGCTCCTCCACGCCCAGCTGCACAGTGCCGCCCACGACGTCGGCTTCTTCCAGCTCGTCGGGCACGGAGTCACCCGCGCCGAGACCGACGCGCTGCTCACCGCCATGCGCGCCTTCTTCGCCCTGCCGGAGGCCGACCGGCTCGCCCTCGACAACGTCAACTCGCCCCACTTCCGCGGCTACACCCGCACCGGCGACGAACGCACCCAGGGATCGCGCGACTGGCGCGACCAGCTCGACATAGGCGCCGAACGCCCCGCCCACGTCCCCGCGCCGGGCGAACCCGCGTACTGGTGGCTCCAGGGCCCCAACCAGTGGCCGGCGGCCCTCCCTGAACTGCGCACCGCCGCACTCGCCTGGATCGACCGGCTCAGCGCCGTCGCCCGCCGGCTCCTGCACGAGCTGCTCACCGCCATCGGCGCCCCCGCCGACTTCTACGACCCGGTCTTCGGTGAACACGCCCACCCGCACCTCAAGCTCGTGCGCTACCCCGGCAGCGCGGACGACGGCACCGACCAGGGTGTCGGCGCCCACAAGGACTACGGGTTCCTGACCCTGCTGCTCCAGGACACCGTCGGCGGACTCCAGGTCCAGCGCGAGGACGGCCTCTTCCACGACGTGCCGCCGCTGGAGGGCGCCTTCGTGGTCAACCTGGGCGAGCTGCTCGAGGTGGCGACGAACGGCTACCTGATCGCCACCAACCACCGAGTCGTCAGCCCGCCCGGTGCCACCGAGCGCTTCTCCGTCCCGTTCTTCTACAACCCGCGGCTCGACGCCCGGGTGGAGCCGCTGCCCTTCCCGCACGCGGCCACCGCCCCGGGCATCACCGACGACCCGGCCAACCCGCTCTTCGCGCAGTACGGCTACAACGAGCTCAAGGGCAAGCTCAGGGCGCACCCGCTGGTGGCCGAACGGCACCACGCGGACCTGCTCAGCGCCGCGTGAACAGCGACTAGTGGGCGATGTCCGCGTACCCCTCGATCTCCTGCGGGCTGCGCGGACCGGGCCCCACATAGCGCGCCGAGGGCCGCACGAGCCGTCCCGTGCGCTTCTGTTCCAGGATGTGCGCCGACCAGCCGGCCGTACGGGCACAGGTGAACATCGACGTGAACATGTGCGCGGGCACCTCGGCGAAGTCCAGCATGATCGCCGCCCAGAACTCCACGTTCGTCGCCAGGACCCGGTCCGGACGGCGGTTGTGCAGCTCCTCCAGCGCCGCCTTCTCCAGCGCTTCCGCGATCTCGAACCGCGGAGCGCCGAGCTCACGGGCCGTACGCCGCAGCACACGCGCGCGCGGGTCCTCGGCCCGGTACACCCGGTGCCCGAAGCCCATCAGCCGCTCACCCCGGTCCAGGGCACCCTTGACGTACGCTTCCGCGTCGCCCGTCCGCTCGATCTCCTCGATCATTCCGAGGACCCGGGACGGGGCGCCGCCGTGCAGCGGCCCGGACATCGCGCCCACGGCACCGGACAGCGCGGCCGCCACGTCGGCGCCGGTCGAGGCGATGACCCGGGCGGTGAAGGTGGAGGCGTTCATGCCGTGCTCGGCGGCCGACGTCCAGTAGGCGTCGACGGCCGCCACGTGCTTGGGGTCGGGCTCCCCCCGCCAGCGGATCATGAACCGCTCGACGACCGAGTGCGCCTTGTCGATCTCCCGCTGCGGCACCATCGGCAGGCCCTGCCCGCGCGCCGACTGGGCGACGTACGACAGTGCCATGACGGCCGCGCGGGCGAGATCGTCCCGGGCCTGCTCCTCGTCGATGTCGAGGAGCGGTTTCAGACCCCACACCGGGGCGAGCATGGCGAGCGCCGACTGGACATCCACCCGGATGTCACCCGAATGGACCGGGATCGGGAACGGCTCGGCGGGCGGCAGTCCCGGATTGAAGGCGCCGTCGACCAGCAGCCCCCAGACGTTGCCGAACGAGACATGACCGACGAGGTCCTCGATGTCGACGCCCCTGTAGCGCAGGGCGCCGCCCTCCTTGTCCGGTTCGGCGATCTCCGTCTCGAACGCGACGACTCCTTCGAGCCCGGGTACGAAGTCGGACATCAGGCGGCTCCTTGGTGATGTGTGCGGCGCGGCGGAATGCCAGGAAGCGGGTTGTCGCAACGGCTCCACGGTCGCTCTCAGGACTCGCGGTCCGAAACGGTCATCCCGGTGATGCCCCGAGCGGTCGGTGGTCACCCAACCGGAACGGCACAAGAACGATATCCCCGAGTGCCACCTTTGGGGAGTGCACACGGCACTCAGTGCCACGCGAGGTGGTACGTCCATACGGCAAGATGACCGCGTGACCGACCGTGACTCCATTCTCGACCCGGCCGCCATGCGCAAGCACTACCGGGTCGAAGGTTTCGACGAGAGCGACCTCGCCCCGCACCCCATGGACCAGTTCACCCATTGGTTCGAACAGGCAGCGCGAGCGGCGGCGGCCGGCACGGTCTTCGAGGCGAACGCCATGGTCGTCGCCACGGCCGACGCCGAGGGCCGGCCCAGCTCGCGCACGGTCCTGCTGAAGCAGTACGACACGCAGGGCTTCGTCTTCTACACGAACTACGGCTCCCGCAAGGCCCAGGACCTCGCCGCGAACCCCCACGTCTCCCTGCTCTTCCCCTGGCACTCCATCGCCCGCCAGGTCATCGTCACCGGCACCGCCCACCGCACCGGCCGCGATGAGACGGCCGCCTACTTCCGCAGCCGCCCCCACGGCTCCCAGCTGGGTGCCTGGGCCAGCGCCCAGTCCACCGTGGTCACCCGGGCCGAACTCGACGCCTCCTACGCCGAACTCTCCGCCCGCTACCCCGAGGGTGAACAGGTTCCGGTCCCCCCGGGCTGGGGCGGCTTCCGCGTCGCACCCCGGACAGTGGAGTTCTGGCAGGGCCGCGAGAACCGGCTGCACGACCGGCTGCGGTACGTGGCCGAGGCTGACGGGGCGTGGCGGGTGGAGCGCCTCAGCCCCTGACCTCCCCGGCGGCCGACGCCCCCGCCTCCAGAGCCGCCGCGACCGCGCCCGGAATGTCCGTCACCGGGAACTGCACCTGCCGCACCACGCGGTCCCGGTCGACCACCAGGACCGCCCGCTTCAGCCGCAGGGCCTGCCCCGCGCGGAACGTCGGCAGCCGCAGCGCGGCCGACAACCGCAGGTCCATGTCCGACAGCAGCGGGAACGGGATCCCCTCCACCGCCGCGAACTCTCGCTGCTCGTCCGGCCGCTGGGTGCTGACCCCGCGCACCGCGACCCCGGCGGCCGTGAAATCGGCGTACGCGTCCCGGAAGAGCCGGTTCTCCAGCGTGCAGCCGACCGTCCCAGGGATGTCCGACCACCCGTCCGGCAGCGGCGAGGGGCGGCCGGTCGCCGGGTAGCAGAAGAGCACCGTCGCTCCGGCCACCGGATCGAGATCCTCACCGGTGTGCGCGGGCAGCGTCAGTGACGGCACCCGCGTGCCCGGCAGCGCAGCCATCCTCCGCGCCTCCGCGCTGTCGTCGCCGGCCGACGCGGTCAGCGTGCCGTCGCCCAGCAGCCAGCGGTCGGCCCAGTCCTGCATCGACACCAGCACCGGCAGCAGTGCCCGACCGGTCGGGGTCAGCCGGTACTCGTGGCGCACGGGCCCGGTCTGGTAGGGCACCTTCTCCAGGACCCCGCTGTCCACGAGGTGCGCCAACCGTTCCGCGAGCACCTTGCGGGATATGCCCAGCTCCTCCTGGAGCCCGTCGAAACGGTGGTGCCCGCGCGCCGCCTCCCGCACCAGCAGCAGGCTCCACCAGTCACCGATCACCGCCGCCGCCTGCGCGATCGCACAGGCCGCGTCCCGCTCGGGTACCGCTCGCACCACGGCGCCCGCCTCCGTCCTCTTCGCACGTTGCCGACAACCATCTTGCGCCAACAGCTCAGTTCCCGATAGAAACCCAGGTGGGAGAGTCAGTTTCCAAAGGGAACTCACTGGAACTCACAGGAGCTCGCTGGAACCCGTTCCAGTCGCACGAGCACCGCACACATCCACACGGGCCGGCCCCTCCGGCCCGCTCACGGGGGAGGACACGTGGCCACCGCCACCGCCTGGCGCACCAGCCGGGCCACCACCTGGCGCACCTGGCACATGACCAGACGCGCCTACCCATGGACCTACGCCGTCGGCACCGTGCTGCCCGCCGCCCTCACCATCGCGCTCGGCCACCTGGCCTACCACGCCATCGGCGGCGGCCGGACAGGCGCCGGATTCCGGCAAGGCAGTGGAACCACCGCCTACCTCGCCTACCTCGCCGTCGGCGCGACCGCCTACCAGTTCACCGTCCGCCTCATCCTCTGGTCCGCCAAGGCCCTCATCACCGAACAGCGCCAGGGCACCCTCGCCGCCCTGCTCATCGCCCCCGCCACCCGGCTGCCCTACCTCCTCGGCTTCACCGCCTTCGCGGTGCTCAGCAGCATCGCCGAATTCCTCACCCTCGCCGTCGTGATCGGCGCCCTCGGCATCTCCATCCCCGTCGCCTCACCACTCGGCGCACTCGCCGGCGCACTCGCCCTGATCACCGCCGTCTTCGCCCTGTCCGTCGGACTGGGCGGCCTGATGATCGCCGCGGGCGAGGCCCACATCGCCCAGAACACCGTCTTCGCCGTCCTGGGCCTGCTCTGCGGCTACACCTTCCCCCGCGCCTACCTCCCCGGCCCCCTGCAATGGCTCGCCGAAGCCTTCCCCACCACCGCGGCCATGGACGTCCTGCACGGCTCCCTCACCGGCGGCCACACCCTCACCGACCTGGCCCCCCGCCTCGGCACCTCCCTCCTCCTCAGCACCGCCTGCCTCCTGCTGGGCCTCAAGACCCTCCCGCACGCCGAACGCCGAGCCGTGGAAAGGACGTACTGACCCATGACCGCCACCGGCATCCAGGTCCGCGACCTGCGCAAGGACTTCCCCGTCCGCCGACGCGGCCTCTTCGGCCCCCGCACCACCAAGACCGCGGTCGACGGCCTCGACCTCGACATCCCCGCCGGCCGCATCACCGGACTCCTCGGCCTCAACGGCGCCGGCAAGACCACCACCATCAAGATCCTCGCCACACTCCTCAGCCCCACCTCCGGCACCGTCCGCGTCGACGGCCTCGACACCGTCACCGACGCCCGCGCCGTACGCCGCCGCATCAACCTCATCGCCGGCGGCGAACGCATGGTCTACACCCGCATGACCGGCCGCGAGAACCTCTGGTACTTCGGCCAGCTCTACGCCGTACCCACCCGCGAACTGCGCCCCCGCATCGACGACCTCCTCGCCCTGGTCGGCCTCACGCACGCCGCCGACACCATGGTCGAGCGCTACTCCCGCGGCATGACCCAACGGCTGGCCATCGCCCGCGGCCTCATCAACAACCCGGCCCACCTGCTCCTCGACGAGCCCACACTGGGCCTGGACGCCCCCATAGCCCGCGATCTGCGCGGTGTCGTCGCCCGGCTCGCCACCGAGGGCACCGGCGTCCTCCTCACCTCCCACTACCTGGCCGAGGTCGAGGAACTGTGCGGCCACGTCCACGTCATCACCGACGGCCGCCACCTCGCCGCCGGCAGCCCCGCCGAACTCAAGGCCGCCACCGGCAGCCACGCCACCGTCCGGATCACCGTGCCCAACCCTTCCCCCGCCGTCGCCGAGGTCGCCACCCGCTTCGGCGCCACCCGCACACCCGACGGGACCGGCGGCGAAGTGCTGACTCTCCGGCACCCCGACGACATCGCCGGCCCGCTGGCCGCCGCGATCGTCGGGGCGGGCGGCGCCATCAGCGCCCTGGAGATCACGGAAGCCAGCCTGGAGGACGCCATCCTCACCCTGACGGACCGCACGACCGCAGGCGAGGCGGTACCCGCATGAACGGCATCCGCCCCGCCCTGCGCGTCTTCGCCGCGGAGACCCTCAAACAGCACCGCCGCCTCTTCGGTCAGCCCCTGGTGGTCTTCTCCATGCTGATCTGGCCGGTCCTGCAACTCGCGACGACCTACTACACCCTCCGCCCGGTGGCCACCGCCTCCCCGGCGGCCGCCCACTGGCCCCTGGCCGCCGACCCCCACCGCCTCCTGGCCTTCCTCGCCACCGGCACCCTCGCCTACGCCTTCTTCTTCTCCCTGGTCCAGTCCGCCTGGCACCTGTCCTTCGAACGCACGACAGGCACCCTGGAACTCCTCTTCCTGTCCCCCGCGGGCCGCCTCACCCTCATGATCGCCAACGGCGCCGGCGCCCTGCTCCAGAACGCCTGGCTCCTGACCTGCTTCACCGCCGCGGGTCTGCTCGGCTTCGGCACCCTGTCGGTCGCGTCCTGGTGGATGTACCCGGTCGTCCTCCTGGCCCTGCTGATCCCCGCCGTCGCCTGGGGCGCGTTCCTCAACAGCCTGCTGGTCTTCTCCCGGGACTCGGCATTCCTCTACACGATCCTCGACGAGCCCCTGTGGTTCGTCAGCGGAGTCCGCCTCCCGCACTTCGCCCTGCCGGTCGCGGTCCGGATCGTCGGTGCCGCGTTCCCCCTGACCGGGAGCCTGATCGCGGTGCGAGGGGCGCTCCTGGAATCGGACACCCCCACCGACCTGGCCCCCACCCTCGCCTGGCTGGGCATCCTGAGCACCGCGCTCCTCGCGGCGGCCGCCCTGATCCTCCGCATCGGAGAGGCCCGCGCCCGGCGCACGGGAAAACTGAGCCTGGCCTGAAAACGCAGACGACCCGCGAGCTCGGGTCCTCCGCCTTACGACGGAGAAGCCGGCCGGACGTACCGGCGAGCTCGCGGGTCGGGTGACTGCGTTGGATTAGGCCGGCTGCGTGTTTCTCGCACACGCCGGTCCGGCACCGCACTGGGTGTGGTGGCAGGCCGCTAGCCCGCAGCCACCTCGCGCGTCCGGGTTTCACTCATTTACCCGATCACCTCCTTTCCTACGTAATCGCCACCCTAAGGAGCAGCCGGGGCGGGATCAACTGTTTTTCGGAGATGTTGATGCAAGGAGTTCCCGCTGCCGTCCCCCGGACCGGACGGAGGTGCGTCCGGTCCACGTGCCCGCCCATTTGCCCGAGGGTTCGGTGGCGGACGAGGTCCCCGGTGATGCAGCGCAGGCCTCAGCCGGCCCTCGTGACCGTCGGAAGCAGGTTGGTCAGCAGGTTGGTCACCAGTGGGTTCCGGGTGTCCGAAGCCCGCCACGCAGCTGCCACCCCGGTGCGCGGGACGGGCGGGGTCAGGGGGCGGAAGGTGACGTTCTCGAGGCGGAGGCGGCGGATGGCCGCGGGGGCCAGGGAGATGCCGAGGCCGGTTTCGACCAGGGCGCAGACCGTTTGCCATTCGACCGCGTGCTGGGTGACCCGGGGGGTGAAGCCCGCTGCTCGGCAGACCTCGGTGATCCGGTCGTGGACGGTGGGGCCGGATTCGCGGGGGAGCAGGACGAAGGGCTCGTTCGCCAGGTCGGAGAGATGGATCGCGCGCTGGGGGGCCAGGGGGTGGGAGGAGGGCAGGACTGCCACGAAGGGTTCCGTGAGGAGGGTCCGGAAGGTCAGGTCGGGGTCGCCGGTGGGAGGTTCGCGGAGCAGGCCGACGTCGATCTTGCGGTCGCGGAGCGCCGTCAGCTGGGGTGCCGTGGTCATCTCGCGGATGTCCAGGCGGACCTCGGGGTAGTGGGTGCGGAATCCGCGGAGGAGGCCGGGCAGGACTGTCAGGGCGAGGGAGGCGGCGAAGCCGATGCGGAGGGTGCCTGTGTGGCCGCTGCCGGCGGCGCGGGCCGCGGCCAGGCCGTCGGCGACATCGGTCAGGGCCCGGCGGGCGGCGGGGAGGAGTTCCCGGCCGGCCGCGGTGAGGGTGATGCGCTCTGGGGGGCGGGTGAAGAGGGCGTGGCCGACCCTGTCCTCCAGGCGGCGGATCTGTTGGCTGAGCGGGGGTTGGGCGATGCCGAGGCGGGTGGCCGCGCGGCCGAAGTGGAGTTCCTCGGCGAGGACGACGAAGGCGTGGAGCTGAGGGAGGGGGACTTCGGGGCGGTCCAGATCCATAGTCGTAGGGATATCAGGTCATCGGCTGGTGGCTATTAGACGTATCTGTGCTGCTCACCTAGCGTTTCGCTCATGACGGAGCGGCGAGCGGTTCTCAGCGGGTCGGTGTTCGAGGAGCGGATCGGGTATGCGCGGGCCGTGGTGGACGGGGACTGGGTGCACGTGTCCGGGACCACCGGGTTCGACTACGCGGCCATGACCATCTCGGACGATGTCGTGGAGCAGGCCGAGCAGTGCCTGCGGAACATCGGGGCGGCGCTGGCGGAGGCGGGCTGCGGGTTCTCGGATGTCGTGCGGGTGCGGTATCTGCTGCCCGAGCGGGCGGATTTCGAGCCGTGTTGGCCGGTGCTGCGGCGGGTGTTCGGTGAGGTGCGGCCGGCGGCGACGATGATGGTGTGCGGGCTCGCGGACGAGCGGATGCGGATCGAGATCGAGGTGTATGCGCGACGGCCCGCGCGGTCGGTGGCGGCCTCGTAATCTTCGGGTGTGACCACTGATCTTCGGATAGAGGTGGTGGACGGCGAGGCCATGCTCGAGCAGTGGCGGCACGTCCACAACGTGATCGTGCCGCCCGCCGCGATGGGGCTGGACGAGGTCCGTGAGCGGGCGGGGCGCAACCGGCTGGAGAACGCCTACGTGGGGGATGCGCTCGTGGGGTGTTCCACGGTGCGGCCGCCGCAGGGGGCGGCGGCGGTGGCGACGGTGATCGCGCGGGTGCTGCCCGGGTACCGGCGGCGGGGGTACGGGGCCGCGTTGTACGAGAACGGGTTGGCGCACGCGCGTGTGCTGGGGGCGAGGGTGATCGAGACGGTCGTGCTGGCGGTGAACGAGGACGGGTTGCGGTTCGCCGGGAAGCACGGGTTCGTCGAGGTCGAGCGGTACGTGCTGGACGGTGGGAGCGACCTGTGGGTCGATCTCAGGCTGGCGGGCGCCGGCGTCTAGGGCGCGGGCGTCGCGTACAACGATTCCTTCAATCTTGTGGGAACCAAGTGTGCGCTGCGTCACGTTCGAGTTGAATGAAAGGGAGTGAGCGAACCTCCGCGTCGTACGTGCGGACGCAGCCTGCAGGGGGTCCAGGTGAGTGCTTCCCGGCGTAGTGGGACCACCGACGAGCTGGGGCCGGACGAGCCCGAGCCCGGAGGGGGTGGCCCCGCGGCCGACGACGGTCCGGACGGCTCGGGCGGTTCCGATCTGCTCGCCGCCCTGCTGGACGGTATGGACGCGGCCCTGTGCGCTTTCGACGCGGACGGGGTGGTGACGCACTGGAACCGGGAGGCCGAGCGGATCCTGGGGTGGACCGCGGCCGAGGCCGTGGGGCGCAAGGGGTTCGCCGGGTGGGCCGTGCGCGAGGCGGATGCCGGGGAGGTCGAGGGGCGGCTGCTGTCCGCCATGCACGCTCCCGGACGGCAGGTGCACGAGTTCGCGCTGGTCACCAAGGACGGCGGGCGTGTGCTCGTGCGGACGCAGTCCGCCGTGGTGCGCGGTCCGGACGGGAAGCCGGCGGGGGTGTACTGCGCCTTCAGCGAGGTGCACACGCAGATCGACCTGGAGCGGTCCATCGCGCTGAGTGAGGCGCTGTTCGAGGACGCCTCGTGGGGCGTCGTGCTCGTGGACGCGGATCTGCGGCCGGCGGTGGTGAACGCGCATGCGGCCCGGGCGCTGGGCATCGGGCGTACCTCGATGCTGGGGCGGCCGCTCGGTGATCTGCTGGCCCAGGGGGCCGAGGAGCTGGAGAGCGCGCTCACGCACGTGCTGGCCGAGGGTGCTCCGCCCGCGCCCGCGGAGATGTGGGTGAGCGTGCGGACGCCGGAGGGCGAGCGGCGGCGGTGCTGGCGGAGCGGGTTCGTGCGGCTGGCCTCGCCGTTGGCGGAGGAGCCGGTGCCGCTCGGGGTCGGCTGGCTGTTCAGGGACGTGACGGAGGCGAAGCAGGGCGAGCAGGAGGGCGCGCTGCTGCGCTTCCGCGCGAACCAGTTGCACCGGGCGGCCAGGGCGGCGGCGGAGTGCGAGGATCCGGCGGAGGCGGCCACCGTCCATCTGGACTTCGCGCTCGCCGGTTTCGCCGATCATGCGCTGATCGACCGGGTGGCGGGTGGTGTGCGGGCCGACGGGGAGGCGGGGCCGGTGCGGCTGGTGCGGGTGGCCGCGACCCCCGCCGGGGCGCCGGGGCCGGCCGTGCTCACGGGGCAGGCCGGGCTGCCCCTGCGCTATGAGGAGGGGCATCCCGCCCTGCAGTGCGTGGACCGGGCCGGTTCGGTGCGGGCGGACGCGGGGTCGGTTCCGGCGGAGCGGGCCCGGGAGTGGGCGCTGGCCCGGCAGTGGCCGGAGGACGCGGTGCACGCGTTGTGCGCGGTGTTGCGCAGCCGGGGGCGGACGCTGGGGGTCGTGACCTTTCTTCGCGGGGCCGGGCGGAGTCGGTTCGAGCGTTCCGACGCCACGTACGCGGAGGACGTGGCGGTCCGGATCGGGGCGGCGCTGGACCTGGCCGGGGTGCTGGAGGAGACGTAGCCCCGGTGGCCCGGTCGCGGGAGGTCGGTGCCGGTGCGGGATCCGTCAGCGCCGGTAGAAGATGCGGTCGCGGTACTGCTCCATGATCCGGTCGTTCCACTCGTGGCCGCCGTCGACGTTTCCGGAGCGCAGCAGCGGGGGCTCGATGCCGCGGTCGGCCAGGGTGGCGGCCGTGGTGGCGACGACCGCCTGGAGGAGTGCGGCGGTGACGACGGTGGAGGCGGGGGCGAAGGGGGCCGGGATGGCGTCGTGGGTGAGCTCCGCGTCGCCGACGGCGATCTTCGAGTCGAGGACGAGGTCGCAGTGGTCCTTCAGGTACGTGCCCGAGGCGTGCCGGGACTTCGTCTCCGTGGCGTAGGCGACCGAGGTCACGCCGATGACCTTGACGCCCAGGGCGCGGGCGTTCATGGCCATTTCCACGGGGAGGGCGTTGCGGCCGGAGAGGGAGATGATCACGAGGGCGTCGCCGGAGCGGATGGGCGCGGTGTCCAGGACGGCGGACGCGAGGCCGTCCACGCGTTCGAGGGCGGAGCCGAGGGTGGCGGGGTTGACGTCGACACCCACGACGCCGGGGACGGCGAGCAGGTTCATCAGGGCGAGGCCGCCGGCGCGGTAGACGACGTCCTGGGCGGCGAGGGAGGAGTGGCCGGCGCCGAAGGCGAACAGCCGGCCACCGGCCTCGACGGTGTCGGCGAGGAGGGTGCCGGCGGCCGCGACGGTCTCCGACTCCTCGTCGCGGACCCGGCGCAGCAGGCCGATCGCGGCGTCGAAGAACTGGTCGGCCGGCGTTCCGTCGGTCATGCGGTGCCCCTTCGCAGCGTCTGTGTCGCGGATCACCGTGCGGTCTGGACCATTGTGGTGTCAATACGGCGTGCGCCCGAGAAACGGCGAGACGGGCCGCGTACTGCCCGCAGTCGTCGAGGTAGCCATGGCCCCGTTTCCCCGGTACCGCCCGCTTGTCAGTGGGGTACGGCAGAATTGGTGCCAGGGCCAGCGCACGCGCCGGACTTCCGGCAGAGGTAATCGAGGGGCACGAATGTCCGGACTGATCGACACCACGGAGATGTATCTCCGCACCATCCTCGAACTCGAAGAGGAAGGCGTCGTTCCCATGCGCGCCCGCATCGCGGAGCGGCTCGACCAGAGCGGCCCGACGGTGAGCCAGACGGTCGCGCGGATGGAGCGGGACGGTCTCGTGTCGGTGGCGAGCGACCGGCATCTGGAGCTCACCGACGAGGGCCGTCGGCTGGCCACGCGTGTGATGCGCAAGCACCGGCTCGCGGAGTGCCTGCTGGTCGACGTGATCGGTCTGGAGTGGGAGCAGGTGCACGCCGAGGCGTGCCGCTGGGAGCACGTGATGAGCGAGGCCGTGGAGCGGCGTGTGCTCGAGCTGCTGCGCCATCCGACCGAGTCGCCGTACGGCAATCCGATCCCCGGCCTGGAGGAGCTCGGCGAGAAGGACGGTGCCGACCCGTTCCTCGACGAGGGCATGGTGTCGCTGGCCGACCTCGATCCGGGGACGGACGGCAAGACGGTCGTCGTCCGCCGTATCGGTGAGCCCATCCAGACCGACGCCCAGCTGATGTACACGCTGCGCCGGGCGGGTGTGCAGCCCGGTTCGGTGGTGAGCGTGACGGAGTCGGCGGGCGGTGTGCTCGTGGGCAGTGGCGGTGAGGCGGCGGAGCTGGAGGCGGACGTGGCCTCCCATGTGTTCGTCGCCAAGCGCTGACGGCCGCCGGCCCGTCGGGTCCGCTGACCCGTCGAGTCCTCAACTCCTGGGGCTCCAGGGGTAGTTGGGGTGTCCTGTCGAACGCGTCGAATCCAAGATTCAGTGCGCCGAACCGCAGCGCTCGGGCGCTTCGCGTGCCAGGCTGTCGCGAGAGGCATATGACCTGAGGGGGCGGGGAGGATGTGCCGCAGACATGTGGATGGCCCCCGGGGGCGACAGCGGGCGGGGGGGGGGGGCCCCCGGGCAGCCCCGGGCCCCCCCCCGGCGTCACTGCTGGTCGCTCGGGTTGAACGGGTTGTTCGTGATGTCGCCCGTCGGCGTGCTGGTCGGGGTGTTCGTCGGCGGCCTGGTCGTCGGGGTCTGGGTCGGCGCCTGGGTGGTCGGGGTCTGCGTCGGGGTCTGCGTCGGGGTGTCGGACGGCGTGGGCGGCTCGGAGGTCGGTGTCTGGGACGGGGTCCTGGACGGTGTCGACGTCCAGGACGGGGTGTCGGTCGGCTCGACGGCCGCGCCCTGGGTGGTGTTCAGGTCGAACTTCGCCTTGTCCGTGACGCCGAAGGTGTACGCCGCCCAGACCTTCGCCGGGTAACCGCCGCCGTTGACCCGCAGGCCCGGGAGCGGAAGCCCGGTCGCGCCCTTCAGCGAGACGTGGTTCTGGGTCTTCTTGTCCTCGCCGAACAGGCCCACCGAGGTGACCAGGTCGGGGGTGTAGCCGGTGAACCAGGCGGACCGGTTCTCGTCGGAGGTGCCGGTCTTGCCCGCCACCTGCTGGCCGTCGCGCAGCGGGTTCTGCGCCACCGACACACTGGCCGTACCGTCGTCGACCACGCCGGTCAGCACCGAGGTAACGGTGTCGGCGGCGGTGCGGCTGATCACCGAGCCCCCGATGGGGTTGGGCATCTCGACCGTACGGTTCTTCTTCTCAGCCGACTTGATGATCGAGGGGGTCACCTTCTGACCGTGGTTGTCGAAGGTGGCGTAGATGCCGGCCATCTCCAGTGGGCTGGCGCCCATGGAGCCCAGGGTCTGCGCGGGCACCGCCTGCATGCCCTTGGTGTCCATGCCCAGCTTGCCGGCCGTGCTCATCACCTTGTCCATGCCCACGTCCACGCCCATCTGCGCGAAGACGGAGTTGACGGACTGGTTCATCGCCTTCTGGACCGTGATGGGGCCGTAGTCGTGCTCGTCCTCGTTGGGCGGGGCGAATCCGACCTTCGCGCCGTTGTCCACGACCGGGCGGCGGCTGGTGCCGTCGTAGATCGTGTTGGCGTTGATCGGCTTGCCCTCCTGGGTCTTCGCGTCGTCCTCCAGCGCCGCGGCGAGGATCAGCGGCTTGAAGGTGGAGGCGGGCTGGTAGTCCCGGCGGGTCGCGTTGCTGATGTAGTGCTTGTAGTAGTCCTTGCCGCCGTACAGCGCGACGATCTTGCCCGTCCTGGGGTCGACGGATACGGCGCCGGCCTGGACGTTGTCGTCGACCTTGCGCTTCTTGGGGTCGAGCTTGCTGGTCAGTTCCGTCTTGACGGCCTTCTCCAGCGCGGCCTGCTTCTTCTGGTTGATGTTCAGGGTGATGGTCCAGCCCTGGTCGACCACCGCGCTCTCCGCCTGGGCCTGGGTCAGGCCGTCCGTTTCCATCAGCTGCTTCTCCAGCTGCTGGTTGGCGAGTTCGACCAGGTAGCCCTTCTGCCCCTCCAGGCCGGGGGCGCCCTTGGGGGCCTTGGGCTCCGGGAACCGCATGGTCTCGCGCTTGGCCTTGGGCAGCCAGCCCTCCTCGACCATGTTGTCCAGGACGTAGTTCCAGCGCGCCTTCACCAGCTTCTTGCCGGTGGGGGACGCGACCGCCCAGTCGTACTGGCTCGGCGCCTGCAGCAACGCGGCGAGGTACGCGCCCTGTCTGACCGAGAGCTTCTGGGCGTCGACCCCGTAGTAGGCCTGCGCGGCGGCCTGGATGCCGTAGGCGTTGCGGCCGTAGTAGCTGGTGTTGATGTAGCCCGCGAGGATGTCGTCCTTGGACGTCTCGCGTTCCACCTTCAACGAGATGACCAGCTCCTTCAGCTTGCGCGTGACGGTCTGGTCCTGGTTGAGGTAGTAGTTCTTGACGTACTGCTGGGTGATCGTCGAGCCACCCTGCTTGCCCTTGCCGGAGAGCGTGTTGATCAGACCGCGGGCGGTGCCCTTGAAGTCGATGCCGGGGTCGCTGTAGAAGGACTTGTTCTCGGCCGCCACGAAGGTCAGCTGGACCTCCCGCGGCACCTTGGTGAGATCCACGATCTCGCGGTTGACCGTGCCCTTGCGGGCCAGGATCGTGCCGTCGCTGAACTTGTAGACGTTGCTCTGCCGCTGTGCGGCCGGGTTGCCCTTGGGCACGTCGACCAGCATGTAGAGCACGAAGAAGCCGCCTATGCACAGCAGGCAGAAGCCCAGGAACGTGCCCAGGACCTTCTTCCAGGTGAACAGCCGGCGTATCCAGCTCTTGGCGGGCCCGGTCTGCCCGGCCGCCGCTTCCGACGAGCGGCGCCTGGGCGCCGCGCGGTGGCCACCACGCTGTCGCGCTCGTCTCTCTTCCGCTCGTCCCATGAGTACGTCTGCTCCGCTCCGTCTCGGCTGTCGCACAGGTGCCTGGCTCAGGTCAGCTCAGAAAGCTAACACCGCTCTATATGACAAAGGGCGTCCGATCCGCTCTTTTACGGACGTGACAATCAGCACCCCGCCCCAAGGGAACCGACGTGCGAACGGGACCCAAGGTTGCCAGGATGCGACAAAGTGATATCAATTAGTTAGGCAAGTGCTAGACGGAGGAGCACCGGGCGAACGCATGCCGGACGAACGGGGGAACCACCCATGGCGACGCACGGCGTACCCGGGTTACCCGCTCCGCGCGTCAACGACGCCTACGACGCCCACGACGAAGACGGGCTCGGCGATCCGCACACCGGCCGCCTCCACCCGCGGACCGGTGGCAGATCACCGACGGAGCGGTCGGCATGGTCGAGGCGGCGCTCGCCCGGATCGCGACGGGGGCACGTGCCACGACCTTCAGGCAGCGGGAGAGGGACACCGTGGAGCTGGACGAGGAGCGTGAGGTGGCGATGATGTCGAACCTGATGGCCGTGCCGTGCGGGGCCAGGAGGCCGCAGCCCGTACTGAACACGGGGACCCTGTGCCAGTGACGGATCCCGCCGAGGGCGCCACGCCCAAGCGCCGGCCGCCCCCCCCCCCACCCGGGCGGCTCGGGGGGGGTCAGCCGGTGCACCAGGCGCCCCCCCCCCGCGGCCGGCGCGCCAACCCCCCCGCGCCCCCGCCC
>NZ_JBHYKH010000013.1:6912-8421 GCF_042741275.1 Streptomyces sp. NPDC058964 | reverse complement strand
CCACCAGCACACGCCGGGGCTGAGGCGGCTGGATCCGCTGGTCTACGAGGCGCTCGCCCGCTGGGCCGGGGACGAACTGCGCTCGGCCAACGCTCAGATCGAGTTCCTGCTGCGCAAGGCCCTGGCGGAGTCCGGCCGGCTGCCCAGGGACGCACGCCCGATTCCCCGCCGCGGGCGGCCCGCCGAACCGGACTGACCGGCGTGTAGCAGAACCGTGACAATCGGCCCCCACCTGCGGGGGCGTACCCGGCGCCATGATCTGCACACTCGGCGTATACATACCGCGTATACACCGTGTGTAGAGTGCTCGCATGTCCATCGGTCACACCCTTCTAGGACTCCTGGAGTCCGGCCCGCGACACGGCTACGACCTGAAGCGGGCCTTCGACGAGAAGTTCGGTCACGACCGGCCGCTGCACTACGGCCAGGTCTACTCGACGATGTCCCGGCTGCTGAAGAACGGGCTCGTCGAAGTCGACGGCATCGAGGCCGGCGGCGGCCCCGAGCGCAAGCGCTACGCGATCACGGACGCGGGGATCACCGACGTGGAGCGATGGCTGGCGACTCCGGAGAAGCCGGAGGAGTACCTCCAGTCGACGCTGTACACCAAGATCGTCCTCGCGCTGCTGACCCACCGGAACGCGGCGGACATCCTCGACACCCAGCGCTCCGAGCACCTGCGCAGCATGCGGATCCTGACCGACCGCAAGCGCAAGGGCGACCTCGCCGACCAGCTCATCTGCGACCACGCGCTGTTCCACCTGGAGGCGGACCTGCGCTGGCTGGAGCTGACCGCCGCGCGCCTCGACAAGCTCCGTCAGGCGGTGGCCCGATGACCCCTCCTCCCGGTTCCCTGCTCGCCGCCGAACAGCTGCGCAAGGCGTACGGGCCGACCGTCGCGCTCGACGGCGCCGAGTTCTCCATCCACCCCGGTGAGGTCGTCGCCGTGATGGGCCCGTCCGGATCCGGCAAGTCGACGCTGCTGCACTGCCTCGCCGGGATCGTGCCGCCCGACTCCGGATCGATCACGTACGACGGGCAGGAGCTCGCGACGATGAGCGACACCCGGCGCAGCGCGCTGCGCCGGTCCGAGTTCGGGTTCGTGTTCCAGTTCGGGCAGCTCGTGCCGGAACTGACCTGCGTGGAGAACGTCGCCCTTCCGCTGCGGCTGAACGGCACCTCCCGCAAGGAGGCCGAGAAGGCGGCGCTGACCTGGATGGAACGCCTGGAGGTCGACGACCTGAAGGGCAAACGGCCCGGTGAGGTCTCCGGCGGCCAGGGGCAGCGGGTCGCCGTGGCGCGGGCACTGGTCACCGGACCGCGGGTGCTCTTCGCCGACGAGCCGACCGGTGCGCTGGACTCCCTCAACGGGGAACGCGTGATGGAACTCCTCACGGACGCCGCCCGCTCCACCAACGCCGCGGTCGTCCTGGTCACGCACCACGGGGGTGCGGTCGAGGCGCTCCCGCCCGAGCGGATCATACTGCTGCCGGACGGTGTCGAGGACCT
>NZ_JBHYKH010000013.1:0-6902 GCF_042741275.1 Streptomyces sp. NPDC058964 | reverse complement strand
CCGCGGGTGATATTCGCCCACGAGCCGACCGGCGCGATCGACTCGTACAACGGCGAGCGCGTGATGGAGCTGCTCACCGACGCGGCCCGGTCGACGAACGCCGCGGTCGTGCTGGTCACGCACGAGGCGCGGGTCGCGGCCTACTCGGACCGCGAGATCGTCGTACGGGACGGCAAGTCCAGGGACATGGAGCGCATCGTATGAGCCCGGGACGGGGGGCGAGGGACCTCGCCATGGGCGTCCGGTTCGCCTTCACCGGCGGACGCGAGGGGTGGGTCCGGGCACTGCTGACGGCCGTGGGTGTCGGGCTCGGCGTGGCGCTGCTGCTGCTCACCACGGCCGTCCCGAACGCACTGGCCGAGCGCGACCGGCGCGGCGAGTCCCGGGACGACTTCACCTACAGCGGGAAGGTGATACCCAAGGCGGCCGACACCCTCATCGTCGCCGACGGCGGCACGACCTTCCGCAACAAGGACGTACGCGGCCGCCTCCTGGAACCCGAGGGCGCGCGGGCGCCGCTGCCGCCGGGCATCGGGAAGTTCCCCGCCAAGGGCGACATGGTCGTCTCGCCCGCGCTGAAGGAGCTGCTCGACTCCGGCTCCGGCAAGCTGCTGCGCGAGCGGCTGCCCTACCGGATCACCGGCACCATCGGGCAGTCCGGACTCATCGGGCCCTCCGAACTCGCCTACTACGCGGGGGCCGTGGGCCTGGAGAAGTACATGTCCGGCGGCACCGTCGAACGCATCGACTACTTCGGGCCGTCGTCCCACAACGCCGACGAGCCGCTGGACCCGGTGCTGTTTCTGCTGGTCCTGATGGTCTTCGTGGTGCTGCTGATGCCGGTCGGCGTGTTCATCGCCGCCGCCGTGCGCTTCGGCGGCGAACGGCGGGACCGGCGGCTCGCGGCGCTCAGGCTGATCGGCGCGGACGGACGGATGGCACGCCGGATCGCGGGCGGCGAGGCGCTCGCCGGGGCGCTGCTCGGGCTCGTCTTCGGCACCGGCTTCTTCCTGGTCGGGCGTCAGCTTGCGGCCCGGTTCGCGGTGCGGGACATCAGCGTGTTCCCGAGCGACCTCAACCCGTCGCCCGCGCTCGCGGCGCTCGTCGCCGTCGCCGTACCTGCCGCGGCCGTGCTGGTGACGCTGTTCGCACTGCGCGGAGTCGTCATCGAACCCCTCGGTGTGGTGCGTACGGCCAGGCCGCCGCGGCGCCGGCTGTGGTGGCGGCTGCTGCTGCCGCTGGGCGGCCTCGCGATGCTGTACCCGATGATCGGGCAGGGCAACACCAACGGGAACTTCAACCAGTGGCTGGTCATCGGCGGCACCGTGCTGCTGCTCGTCGGTGTCACCGCGCTGCTGCCCTGGGTGGTCGAGACGGTCGTGGCCCGGCTGAACTCCGGCGGGGTCAGCTGGCAGCTGGCCATCCGCAGGCTGCAGTTGAGCAGCGGAACGGCCGCCCGCATGGTCAACGGCATCGCCGTCGCGGTGGCCGGGGCGATCGCGCTGCAGATGCTGTTCGCCGGCGTCGAGGGCGACTACACCAAGGACACGAAGAACGATCTGACCCGTGCCCAGATGGAGGTCTCCGTGCCCGGCGGGGTCCCGCTGGCGCAGGTCGGCAGACGGCTGGCGGACACCAAGGGCGTACGCCGGGCGACCGCCATCTCGATGAGCTCGGTCGGGGACCGCGCGGCGGAGCCGAACGCCGAACTGGAGGTGGCCGCCGGCAGCTGCGCCGAACTGCGCGAGGTGGCACGCCTGAAGTCCTGCAAGGACGGCGACATCTTCCAGATCACCGGCGAGTACGACAGCAAGACGAAGAAGCTCACCGTGCCGGGCACCACCGTGTACTTCGACCCGTCGTACGGCTCCGTGGCGACGGCTCCCCGGACGCCCTGGAAGATACCCGCCGGTCTGAAGAAGGCCGGGCCCCGCGAGGACCCGACCGGCTACGCGCGCAGCGGTCTGCTGATCACCTCGGGCGCGCTGCCCGCGAAGGCGGCGGCGAGCCTGAACCAGAAGGTGTACGTCTCGCTCGACCCGTCGGTGCCGGACGCCCGGGAGTACACCCGCAACACGGCCGCGCGGCTGGATCCGCTGGCGAACGTGTTCACCCTGGCCGCCAGCGAGCAGTCACAGCAGTTCCGGTCGATCCGCACCGGGCTGTTCGTCGGCGCCACCTGTGTCCTGCTGCTGATCGGCGCGAGCCTGCTGGTCTCCCAGCTGGAGCAGTTGCGCGAACGCAAGAAGCTGCTGTCGTCGCTGGTCGCCTTCGGCACCCGGCGCCGCACGCTGAGCCTGTCGGTGCTGTGGCAGACGGCGATCCCGATCGGGCTGGGACTGGTGCTGGCGTCCGTGGTCGGCATGACCCTGGGCGCCGTGCTGCTGAGGATGACCGACACCTCGGTCCGGCTGGACTGGGCGAGCGTGCTGTCCATGACCGGCATCGGCGCCGGTGTGGTCCTGCTGGTCACCCTGCTCAGCCTGCCGCCGCTGCTGCGGCTGATGCGGCCGGACGGGCTGCGGACGGAGTAGCGGCCGCCCACACTCGTGGGCCCCATCCAGGCGGGAGGGGCCCACGCCCCGTGGGGTCACAGGCTGTGCTCCCGCACCACCCTCCGGGCCTGGGCGAACAGCATGCCGACATTCACCGACTTGCGGCAGACGACCACGGCGACGACGTCCTGCTGCTCGTTCATGCGGATGAAAAGGTGGGTGAGGTTGTCGCTGTTGACCAGGATCTCCTGGAAGAAGTGGCCGTCATCGGCGATGCCCCGACGCTCCTTG
Organism: Streptomyces sp. NPDC058964; assembly: GCF_042741275.1. Classification (NCBI taxonomy): domain Bacteria; kingdom Bacillati; phylum Actinomycetota; class Actinomycetes; order Kitasatosporales; family Streptomycetaceae; genus Streptomyces; species Streptomyces sp. NPDC058964. The sequence goes on along the minus strand of NZ_JBHYKH010000013.1, from coordinate 4,116 downwards.
AAGACATCCTCGATCATCACGACCGTGCGTCCCTGGAACAGGTCGAGCGTCGCGCCCGCCAGTAGGTCCAGCACCTCCGGCGGGTGGTTGTCGATCGTCTCGTAGGAGAGCAGCATCCCGGTGGACATGTCGACCACGCCGGCCGCGACGCACTCCGGCGCCTCGCTCCGCAGCGATTTCACCAGGCTCATCACCTGGTCGGAGAAACCGGTCGTCATACGCTTCGTCGCCATCCCTTCACACTCCCTCGGTTGCCTTCTCGGTGAGGATCGAGCCGATGCGGTCGAGGGCCGGATGGGTCGCCCGGTGCAGGCGTTCCACGTCCATCCCCTCGTCGCCGAGCACGACCATCAGGGCGGTGTCGCCCACCGCGTAGAACGCGACGCAGCCGTGGCTGCCGTAGGTCACCGTCTGCCGCAGCGCTCCGCGCGCGGTGGCGTCGGCGGTGCGACGCGCGAGGCCCAGGCCCGCGGCCGCGAGGGCGGCGAGGCCCTCCGGGTCGATGGAATCCGCGGTGTCGGCCGCAATGAGCATTCCGTCGGCCGCCGCCAGTGCGGTGTCGGTGATACCGGTGACCCGTTCGCGCAGCCCGCGCATTTCTCGCGCAAGGGCTTCGTGATTCATGTACTCAACTCCCTTTTTCCTGACTGAATTCGACCGTTGCGGCAATCGACGTGCCAGTTTTCATTTGGCGGTTCCGTGTCGCAGCCGGAAGAACCCTTTCCAGCTCGCCCCGCTCTTGGGTGGGGTGAGGGCTTCGGTGATGCCGCTGGCGCCGGGGTCCCGGCGCGGCAGTTCGGCGGGGGCGGGGACCGGCTCCGGGACGGCCGGAACCGGCGGGGGCGGCGGTTCCCGGTGCCGTACGACGGGAGCCTCCGGCGGCATCCGGATCTGGATCCCGGCGGCCTGGCCCGCGCAGTCGAGCAGCCCCTCGCCGAGCATGCGCGCGACCTCCACCGTGACGGTGTAGACCCCGCGACCGGTACGGAAGGCCAGGTCGCGAGCGGTGCGACGGCCGTCGGCGTGGTCGAGCAGCTCCTGCTGCAGCGGGGTGAGGGCGCGGTCCCCCAGGGATCCGGGCAGGGGTCGCTCGCGATCGGGGCGCACGGGGTGCGGCAGCGCGGCCAGGGCGGCCAGCTTGCGGTTGGCGTCCTGGAGCAGCCGGGCGGGCGCCTCGCCGACGGCGACGGGGGCGTGCGGCTCGGTGCCGAGGACGGACTCGCAGCCGTCCACCCGCCCGGCGACGATGGCGAAGGCAGCGTCCTGCAGCGCCATCACGCACACCACTCTGAGCTGGGCCGCCCCCGCGTAACCGCGCGCGATCAGCCCGGTGGCCGGCCAGCGCGCCCCGCCGGAGGCCCGCACCAGCTCGGCCCACTGCTCACCGTCGATGCGGTCGGAGCGCAGCAGCAGCGCCTCGGGACCGGGGGCGCCGGGACTCTCGGCCGCGACCACGAGTCCGCTCCGCAGGTGGAAGGAGCCGCCGGGACTGCCCGGCACCCGCAGTTCTCCCGTGAATCCCTCGCGCCCGCACGCGATCAGGGCGTGCGCGAGCCGGCCGTAACCAGCCCTGCCGAGGGGATCCCGAACGTCCGACATCACTCCCCTTGGCATATCGGCATTTCGCACAGACGCCTGACGCGTCGCACCGAGGGGGTATGTGTATCAGTTCGATGGCATATTTCAGCGAGGGATTTTCCTACCTGTCCCCAGCTGACGGAAGTTGGAGCATCGGACGACTCAAATAGCTTTGTTCGACACTCATTTGACCGATTGAAGTACGAACTCAGGCGCCGGCGTCGAGCACTCGTACGGGCAGCGGGCGCAGGGCCTCGCGCAGTGCGGCCGCCAGCTCCCGGTACTCGGCGCCGCGGGCCGCTCCGGTGCGCATGGCCAGGGCGACGCGCCGGCTCGGGGCGGGATCGGCGAAGCAGCCGGTGAGGAGCTGGGCGCTGCGGGTGGTCTCGACCTTGAGGGCGGTGCGGGGAAGCAGGGTGCAGCCGAGGCCGCCGGCGACGAGCTGCACGAGGGTCGGCAGCCCCGCGGCGGTCGTCGTGACCGGCGCGTCCTCCCGGCCCGCCTCGCGGCAGATGTCGAGGGCCTGGTCGCGCAGGCAGTGCCCTTCGTCGAGGAGCAGCAGGTTCAGCTCCTTGAGGGCCTCGCGCGGGATTCCCTCCCGGCCGCCGAGCCAGTGGTCGAGCGGGGTGACGAGCACGAAGTCCTCGTCGAAGAGGGGGAGTTCGACGACGCCCGGGATGCCGAGGGGGACGGCGAGCAGCAACAGGTCGAGCCGGCCGCCGGCCAGCCCGTCCAGCAGGCTGGCGGTCTGCTCCTCGTGCACCTGGAGGTCGAGGTCGGGGTACCGGTCGTGGGCGAGCCGCAGGACGGTGGGCAGCAGATAGGGCGCGACAGTCGGGATGACGCCGAGCCGCAACACCCCCGTGAAGGGCGCGCGGACCGCCTCGGCCTCCTCCAGCAGCGCGCCGACCTCGTCCAGCACCGCCTTCGCCCGTACGGCGAGACGCTCACCGGCGGGCGAGAGCAGCACCTTCCGGGTCGTACGCTCGAGAAGGGTGACCCCGAGTGTCTCCTCCAGGGCTGAGACGGCCCCCGACAGGGCGGGCTGGCTCATCCCGATGGCGGCCGCCGCGTCCCGGAAGTGCAGATACTCGGCGACGGCGGCGAAGGCGCGCAGCTGGGACAGGCTGGGCTGCCGCCTCTTTCCGCTCACGCTACTCACGGTCACTGATAGATACCTCCGATCAACGCGACCGAGTGTAGCTATTTCTCGTATCAATGCACCCTGTGCCAACATCGGCACAGTCCAACCCATGGGAAACGCCCGCGATCCGGGGGTTTCCTCGCTGCAAGGAGAGCATGTGCTCACTGTCGGTGACAAGTTCCCCGAGTTCGAACTGACCGCCTGCGTCTCGCTGGAGAAGGGCAAGGAGTTCGAAACGATCAACCACAAGACCTACGAGGGCAAGTGGAAGATCGTCTTTGCGTGGCCCAAGGACTTCACCTTCGTGTGCCCGACCGAGATCGCGGCCTTCGGCAAGCTGAACGACGAGTTCGCCGACCGTGACGCCCAGGTCCTCGGCTTCTCCGGTGACTCCGAGTTCGTGCACCACGCCTGGCGCAAGGACCACGACGACCTGCGTGACCTGCCGTTCCCGATGATGGCCGACTCGAAGCACGAGCTGATGCGCGACCTGGGCATCGAGGGCGAGGACGGCTTCGCCAAGCGCGCCGTCTTCATCGTCGACCAGAACAACGAGATCCAGTTCTCCATGGTGACCGCCGGCTCCGTCGGCCGTAACCCCAAGGAGGTCCTGCGGGTCCTGGACGCTCTCCAGACGGACGAGCTCTGCCCGTGCAACTGGAGCAAGGGCGACGAGACGCTGGACCCGGTCGCGCTGCTGGCCGGTGAGTGAGTTGTCCCTCGACTCCCTCAAGTCGCGCGTACCGGACTACGCCAAGGACCTGAAGCTCAACCTGGGCTCGGTCATCGGCAACTCGGACCTGCCCGCGCAGCAGCTGTGGGGCACGGTGCTGGCGACCGCCATCGCGTCCCGCTCCCCCATCGTCCTGCGCGAGCTGGCGCCGGAGGCGAAGGCGAACCTGTCGCCGGAGGCGTACACCGCGGCGAAGGCCGCGGCGGCCGTCATGGCCATGAACAACGTCTTCTACCGCACCCGTCACCTGCTGTCCGACCACGAGTACGGCACCCTGCGCGCGGGTCTGCGGATGAACGTCATCGGCAACCCCGGTGTCGACAAGGTCGACTTCGAGCTGTGGTCGTTCGCGGTGTCCGCCATCAACGGCTGCGGTCTGTGCCTCGACTCGCACGAGCAGGTGCTGCGCAAGGCCGGTGTGGACCGCGAGACGATCCAGGAGGCGTTCAAGATCGCCGCCGTGGTCGAGGCCGTCGGCGCCACGCTGGACGCGGAGGCCGTGCTGGCCGCCCAGTAGTCCCCTGCGGGAGGCCGCCCACGCACGACGACGGGCCCCGCGCCCCCGCCCCCGGGGGGGGGGCCGCGCCGGGCGCGCGCCCCGGGGCGGGTGCGGGGGGGGAGGGGGCGCGAGGCCGGGGGAGGGCCACGCCGCGGCCGCGCC
>NZ_JBHYKH010000012.1:31252-45784 GCF_042741275.1 Streptomyces sp. NPDC058964 | reverse complement strand
GACCCGAGCCGCCCGTCCGCCCCGGGCGCGTGTGGCCGCACTGGGTGTCCTTGCCTCCGGCCCCTCGCCCTCGGCGCAGCACGCGCATAGGACACGGGCCGCCCCGTCGCGGACGGCCCGCACAACACGGCGCCCAGGCACCGGCCCGAGTGCTTCCGCCTCGTAGGAGCCGTGGTGTTCCCCGGCCTCACGCAACGGCACCGTCAGCCGGGTGGACTGCCCATGGCCCGGTTTTCTCGGCAGGACGGATTCGTCAGCGTCCGGGCAGCCGCTCCGTGACCTCTTGCAGGATCCAGCCGTTGCCGTCGGGGTCACTGAAGGAGGCGTAGGTGGCGTACGTACGGCCGTCCGGGTCAGGCCCGTCGACGCGCACCTGGGCGCCCGTGTCGTAGACGTTGTGGTAGACCTCGCTCACCTCGACACCCCTTTTGAGCAGGTCGGCACGGGCCGCCTCGATGTCACGGACCACGAGGTAGAGGCCGTGCGCGGAGCCCGGTGCCGCGGGGGTGATGCCGCGGCCGAAGTGGATCGAGCACTGCGACCCGGGGGGCGTCAGCTGGATGATCCTGAATTCCGGGCCGGCCTCGTAGTCCGCGTCGAGCCGCCAGCCCAGGCCCTGGTAGAAACGCAGCGCGCGGTCGACGTCCGCGACCGGGATGGCGGTCACCTCGAGCTTCATGTCCATCGTCGGCTCCTCGACCTGCTGTGACTGTGGGGTGCTCATGTCGACCTTCCGTATCGGATGTCCGGTCCTGGTCCTGGCTCCGAGCTGTGGAAATCCCGAGCTCCTGCTCCAGCCACCCGTGGACCGAGTACGTGATTATTGTGATGTATAGGACTTAAATCATCAGACCGGACACGGTCGCGCGACGCGTGTTACCGGCCGTGGCGTCAGCAGGACCGGAGAGGCGTGGTGCGACCGGCGGACCGACGTCGTTCGGGTTGCCGGCTGGTAGAGCAGACGCGCTGTCGCTACGAAGGTCACGAGGCGCGTGGACTCTCAAGGGACAGCAGAGCCGAACCAGGCGCGTGGACCGAAGCATCGCTCCCTACGGTGGCCCGTAGGGAGATGCTGTTCGTGCCGTCGAGTCAATGAGCCCGGCGTTCAGGCGTGGCCGGGCAGGCGGCCGAGTGGCTCACGTCCGAGCTACCCGGCCGCCCTGCCCTTGCTCAATGCGTCCAGCCCGTGTCCTGAGGATCAGCGGAGGCTGCGGAAGCCGTTGCGGACCTCGTTGACGAAGAGTTCCGGCTGCTCCCAGGCGGCGAAGTGGCCGCCCCTGCTCAGCTTGTTGTAGTGGATGAGGTTGGGATAGGCCTGCTCGGTCCAGGACTTGGGGGATACGTAGAGCTCGTCCGGGAAGACGCTGACGGCGGCGGGCAGCTTGACGCCCTTGACGCCGAAGAACGGAGTGCGGTTCTCGGCGTAGAGGCGGGCGGCCGAGATCGCCGTGTTGGTCAGCCAGAACAGGGTGATGTTGTCCAGGACGTCGTCGCGGGTCAGACCCGTGGTCTCTCCGGCGAAGGCGCGGGAGATCAGATCGAGACTGGCCGCGTCGTGGTCGAGCATGAACGACGCCAGGCCGACGGGGGAGTCCGCGAGACCGGTCAGCGACTGCGGCCGCGAGCCCATCATGTAGGCGTAGTAGACGTGCCGGTAGACGAAGTCCAGCTGCTCCACCGCGGCCTTCTCCTCGTCGGACAGGACGACGCCGGCCGGGAGCGGGTTGCCGGCGGCGACCGCCTGCTCGATGGCGGGCGGGAACACACCGGGCATGTTGACGTGGATACCGGCCAGGCCTTCGGGCTCCTGAACGCCCATGAGGTCGGTGACGACGGCGCCCCAGTCGCCGCCCTGGGCGACGTACTTGGTGTAACCCAGGCGCTTCATCAGCTCGCCCCAGGCGCCGGCGATGTGCTCGGGGTTCCAGCCGGGACCGGTCGGCTTGCCGGAGAAGCCGTAGCCGGGCATCGACGGGATGACCACGTGGAAGGCGTCAGAGGCGTCACGGCCGTGGGCGGTGGGGTCGGTCAGCGGCTCGATGATCTTGAGCTGCTCGATGATGGAGCCCGGCCAGCCGTGGGTGACGATGAGCGGCAGCGCGTTCTCGTGCTTGGAGCGGACGTGCAGGAAGTGGATGTCCAGCCCGTCGATCTCGGTGATGAACTGCGGGTAGGAATTCAGCTTCGCCTCGACCTTGCGCCAGTCGTACTCCTCGGCCCAGTAGCGGGCCAGCTCCTGGATCGTGGCAAGCTGCGTGCCCTGTGACTGATCGTTGACCGTCTCCTTCTCCGGGAAGCGCGCCGCCCGCACCCGCTTGCGCAGCTCCCTGAGATCCGAGTCCGGGAACTCGAAGGAAAACGGCCGGATGGCCTTGTTGTCAGGCGTGACAGACATGGTGAGATCTCCTCAAGGTCTCAATGGATAGGGGAAGTTGGCCGGCACCACCGACCGCACGGGCGCAGCCGTGGGAAGACAGATCGAGGTTTCGGCGGTGCCGCGCGACCTGCTTTGTTCTCCGGTGCGGGCCCGTGTGCCGGTCAGTCGTGGTCGGTCTTGGTTTCCGCTCCGGCTACCGGGCGGTGTCCGCAGGGACTTGCCGGCCGCGGTGGGTCTCCAGCAGCCTCAGCCAGACCTCGCTGATCGTGGGGAAGGCGGGTACGGCGTGCCAGAGCCTGTCGATCGACACCTCGCTGGTGACGGCGATGGTCGCTGAGTGCAGGAGTTCTCCGACGCCGGGCCCGGCGAAGGTGACGCCGACGACGGTGTTGCGGTCCAGGTCGATGAGCATGCGGGCCTGTCCGCGGTAGCCCTCGGCGTACTGGTGCGCGCCCGCAACGTGGGAGAGGTCGTAGTCCACCACCTTGATCCGGCGTCCGCTCCGCTCCGCGTCACGCGTGGTCAGGCCGACGGAAGCGACTTCCGGATGGGTGAAGACGACCTGAGGCACAGCCGCCTTGTCGGCGGTGGCCACATGGGCACCCCACGGTGCGTCGTCCACCTGCTCGCCCTTGGCGCGGGCGGCGATGACGGCGCCGGCGATCCGGGCCTGGTACTTGCCCTGGTGGGTCATCAGGGCTCGCTGGTTGACGTCGCCGACGGCGTAGAACCAGCCGTCGGCGACGTCGGTCACTCGGAAGGTGTCGTCCACCTTCAGCCAATCTCCCGGGGTCAGACCAATGGTCTCCAGTCCCAGGTCCCAGGTCCGCGGGGCTCGTCCGGTGGCGAACAGGATTTCGTCCGCAGCCAGTTCACCGCCGTCTGCAAGCCTGATCCGGACCTCGTCGCCCTCCCGTGCCAGAGAGGCGACGGACGTTTCGAACCGGATGTCGACACCCGCCTCGCGCAGCCCGTCGGTGACCAGCTCACCGGCGAAGGGTTCCATGCGCTGCAGCAGTCCGTCCTCGAGAACCAGCATGGTCACCCGCGAGCCGAGCGCCTGCCAGGCAGTAGCCATCTCGACAGCGACGACACCGCCGCCCACCACGACCAGACGGTCCGGCACGCGGTTCGAACTCGTCGCTTCACGGCTGGTCCAGGGCCGTACGCCCGCCAGGCCGGGGACAGGGGGGACGGCCGCGCTGGTGCCCGTCGAAACAGCCACCGCATATCGAGCCGTGAGGCGGATCGTGTCGCCTTCATCGGTCAGTACGCTGACTCTGCGGGGCCCGTCCAGCCGTCCGTGGCCGCGAATGAGATCGACCGACACCGAATCGAGCCAGTCGACCTGGTCGTCGTCCTTCCAGTAGGAGGACATCCTGTCGCGGTGCGCGAGGACGGCCTTGACGTCCAGTGGTCCGGCCGCCGCGTGGCTCAGCCCGGGCACCCGGCGGGCGTCGGCCCGCGCCACCACCGGCCGCAGCAGCGCCTTGCTGGGGTCACAGGCCCAGAACGAGCACTCGCCACCGATCAGGTCACGCTCCACGATTACGGTGCTGAGCCCGGCCGCGCGGGTACGCTCGGCCACGTTCTCACCGACTGGCCCTGCACCGATGACGATCACGTCGTACGTGCGGGTGGTCTCGCTCATCTTTTTTGATCCGTTCATCACTGCTTGTTGTTCGGTTCGCCGGCTTGGCTCGTCTGCCGGCCCTGTGCGGCACCCCGGACACCCGCGCAGGGATGGGCGGTTGCCTCCCCGTGAAGTGCGGGGATTGCCGGGGTGATGCGCCTTGTCGACTCGATGCGTGATGGTCAGCGGCCGGGGAGGCGGTTCTTGACTTCCTGGAGGACCCAGCCGTTGCCGTCGGGGTCGCGGAAGGTGAGGTAGCAGCCGTAGGAGGCGCGCTCGGGGTGGAGGCCGGGGAGGCGCTGTTGGCCTTCGCCGTGGTGGGTGGCGTCGCCGTTGTGGTGGCCGTGGTGGAGGAGGCCTCCGGCGTCGTGGAAGACGTCGCTGACTTCGATGCCGCGGGCGGTGAGTTCCGCATGGGCTTCTGCGATGTCGGGGACGATGAGGTAGAGGCCCTGGGTGGAGCCGGGGGCGGCGGTGGTGATGCCGGTGCCGAAGATGATCGAGCACTCCGAGCCGTTGGGGGTGAAGTGGACGATGCGGAAGTCGTCGGTGGCGGTGTAGTCGACGTCCAGCCGGAAGCCGAGCTGCTCGTAGAAGGCTTTGGCGCGGTCCACGTCGGAGACGGGCAGCACGATGAGTTCGAGTTTCAGGTCCATGGGGGTTCCTTGTTTCTCCGGTGGGGGGTGCCGACTGTGTCGGTGGTGACGTTTTCTGCGGTGGGGTCCGGCTGAGCGGTGTCCGCGGTCCCGGTGGCCGTGGGTGCCGGGTGCCGGGGTGGGGGTGGTCGGCCGGTGTGGCTCGATCCGTGTCAGGAAACCTACTCCGCACTTAACTCGTGTACAAGGTAATCGGGCACGAGGAAAGTGTGACATGGCTATCTGTATATCCGGGCATAATCGCCGCACGCGACAGTGCCGCGGAGCCGGCCGCCATGGATCGCCAACACCTCAGGCGCCGGACTTTGCGACTAGAGTTCTGGTGAAAGCCCAGGTAGAAGAAGGTTCAGCCGATCTTGGTGGCTGTCAGGCGGGTGGCCCGTGCTCGGCATGGAGGTGCTTTCACATGCCCGACGACGACGTGCTCCTTCTCCTCGATCAGGACGGCACGGTGACGGGGTGGGGCCGATCGGCAGAGGAGATCTTCGGGTGGTCCGCCGCAGACGCCGTTGGCCAGTCCGTGACCGCGCTCCTGCGCAAGGCCCGCATCGTTGACGGACAGTCGCTGGGGACGGCCGCTCTCCTGGTCAGGCCCACCCTCCAGGACCGCTCCGTGGTCTGGCAGGTACTCGCGACGGGGGACGACGCGGCGCCGCTGCGAGCGACTGCGCTGGAGGCCCTCTTCGCGCATTCCCCGTTGGACCTCAAGATCTTCGATGATCAGCTGCGCCTCGTGCGCACGAGCTCTCCTGCGGGCAAGCGGCCCGGCGTCGCGGCGTCGGCGGCAGGCCCGCTGGGCACACCCTTCACCGAGGCATGCGGCTGCGTCGCTCCGGAGCAGGAGGCCCGCGTCGCGCGCAGCGTCCTTGAAGGCGCAGAACCGGTGCTGAACCGCGTCGTGCCCAGTACCGAGGTATCAGCCCGGTACGGCCGCCATCTCCGCTCCGTTTCCTACCTCCGCCTGGAGGACAGCGGTGGTACGGCGCTCGGATTGCTGGCATGCGCTGCCGACGTCACGGCCCGAGAAAGAGCACAGCAGTGCCTCGGCGCCTTGAAGACGGTGCGCACCCACATGGGGCACCGGCTGAGCCTCATGGATGCCTGCCAGGAGTTCGTCGAGGCCGTAGTGCCCGATTTCGCAGCCACTGCCGTGGTCGAAGTGGTGGAGAGCGCGGTCCGCTGCGAGGACGCCCTCATGGCGCCGGTCGGCCCGGGCGTCCTGCTGCGCCAGGCGGCCGTCCATGGGCGAGTGCCGGCTTCCAAGGCCGGAGCAGTGCGGCCCCTGCCGTCCGGCACGCCGTTCTCGCAGGTTCTGTCCGACCTCCGGCCCCGGCTCGTGCCGGTCAGCCGGGACAGCGCCTGGCTGGCCGCCGACCCCGTGCTGGCAGGCATCGTCAAGGAGTCCGAGGCCCACTCCTTGATCGTGGCGCCGCTGGCGCTGGACGACCGGGTGCTGGGCATGGTCACCTTCTGCCGGCACGGGCACGATGACGCCTTCGCGGAGGACGACCTCGCCGTCGCGTCCGCCATGTGCGCCCATGCGGCGCTCTGTGTCGACAGGGCCTACCTGTACATGCGCGAGTGGATCATCATGTCCACGGTCCAGCGCAGGCTTCTGCCCGGGCAGTTGACCGACCAGCCCACCATGCAGATCTCCTCCCTGCACATCCCCGGCGCCAAGGGCGGTGGCGCGTGGTCCGATGCGATCGCACTGCCCGGCTCACGAACCGCCCTCGTCGTCGGTGACGTGGCGGGACAGGGCATTCCCGCCGCGATCACGATGGGACTGCTGCGGACGGCCATCCACACGCTCGCTGCCCTGGACCTTCAGCCCGATGAACTGCTGGCCCGCTTGAGCGACACCACGGCCCAGCTCGTCGCCGCCCGCGCCGCGCTGCCGCCCATGGACCCGCTCATCCATGAGCCACTCACCGCCGGCTGCACCATCGCCGTCTACGACCCGGTCGATCTCACCTGCACGATCGCCCGTGCCGGCCTCCCAGAACCCCTCGCGATCTTTCCCGACGGCACCTCGTCCGTGCGGCCCGTTCCCCCAGGGCCTGCACTCGCTGCCACGGACACCGCCCCGTTCCCCGCGACCACCATTCCCCTCCCCGAAGGCAGCACACTCGCCATGGGCACGGCGCAACTGGCAGATGAGGTGCTCTCCTCATCAGGCACACTGCGGCCCCTGCTGGACGACGCATGTGCCGTGCCTGTGACGAGCTTGCGCGACACAGTGGAGCACGCCTACACACAGCGCGAACCGGTGAATGAGACGCTGCTCCTGCTCGCTCGCACCAAGGCGCTGCCCCCCGAGCGGGTGATGACCTGTGCCCTGCCGGAGGGCCCGGAAGCCGCGCCGATCGCTCGCCGAGCTGCCCGTGGCCAGATGGAGGCCTGGGGCATGGACGAGGAAACGGCGTACACCAACGAGCTCATCGTCAGCGAGCTCGTCGGCAACGCAACCCGCTACGGCGCTCCTCCACTGCGACTCCGCCTGATCCGGGGACGGATGCTGACCTGCGAAGTCACAGATGCCGCACCCAGTGCTCCCCACGTCAAGCACGCCCGCACCATTGATGAGTCAGGGCGGGGGCTCTTCATCATCGCGAGTCTCGCCGAACAGTGGGGAACCCGATACACCACCGAAGGAAAGATCGTTTGGGCGGAGCAGCCGACCGGGACGAACACATCCTCTGCATGAACCGCACCGAACACACCTCCCGCACCGGGTCGATGCGGCGGCGAAGCCGCCGTAGGCGCGCCTTCTTCTAGGGACGCTTCTCTGACAGGGACAGCCGATCCAGGGCATCGCGCAGCATGGCGCGCGAACTGATGCCCAGCTTGGGGTAGATCTGGTAGAGGTGAGCGCCCACCGTCCGGTGGGAAAGGAAGAGACGTTCCGCGATCTGCTTGTTGGTCAGGCCAGAGGCGGCCAGTCGAGCTATCTCCGACTCCTGGGGAGTGAGCTTGTGACTTCCCGACGTCGTGTTCCGTCGCTTACTGGCACCGGCGGCCCGCAGTTCGTTCTGGGCGCGATCGGCCCACGGCTTGGCCCCGAGATGCGAGAACGCAGAGAACGCTGCGTTGAGCGGCTCACGGGATTCTGCGGTGGCCCGGGCACGCCGCAGCCGTTCGCCGTAGGCGAGTCGGACACGAGCGAAGTCGAATGCCCATCGCTCGGCGCCGGGAACCGCCAGTGCCTTGGCGAACAGGGCAAGCGCCTCGTCATCATCGGCGGTGCTCAGGGCAGCCGAGGCTTCGGTCAGCAGCGCGTGGCGCGAGGAAATCGCCGACACGCCCGCTTCCCGCATCGCGCGGACGTGGTCTGCCGCCTGCGCCTGACGGTTGCTCCGGACGGCGGCCTCGACCAGGTCCATGGTCAACCAGAGGGCATGCGGTACGTGTGAGGCGAGACTTCCAGCGGGGCTGACAGCATTCGCGTGCCGGTAGGCGCCGGCGTGGTCGCCGTGCCCCAGCGCTGCTACGGCCGCCGCGTGATGGGCGTAGTGCGCAGCGCAGAACGCCCCTCGAGGTGTGGCCCAGTGGATGATTCGCTCAGCTGTCGCCTGCGCGCTGTCCGCATCCCCCCGTGCGGCACTGAGGATGGCCTGGATGTAGAGGAAGTACCAGGCGAAGGCGCTGTACCCGTGCGACTCGCACAGCTGGACTCCCTCGTCGGCCAGTCGAGCAGCCTCGTCCCACATACCGGTGAGGTAGTCGTCCAGGCACAGATGGATCAACCCGGAGAGGTAGCGGCGGGCCGGTCCGCCGTCGCGTCCCATGCGAACCACCCGCCAGGCTGCGTCCCGTACGTCTCCGAGCCGGTCGCTGTAGAGGGCAGCCGTACCGGTCCGCGTGACATGAACAAGATCGGTTGCACTCGCCAGCCCTGCTATGAGCTGGTCGAGCTCGCCCGAAGCCATGGCTCCGGTGCGCGCCGGGTCGGAGAACGTCTTCCCCAGTGCGGACAGGACGGGCGGCACGTCCGGTGTCAGTCTCTCCAACGCGCGGTAGTAGGGCAGCCACAGGTCACGCCGGGCACCGAAGAAGGACACCAGGGCCAGCGTGTGAAGGGCGTCGACAAGCGCCTTGTTCCGGGAGTCGTAGCCATGCGCCCCGGTTTCGATGGCACACACCAGCAGACTGTGAGCCGTCTCGACGTCGCCGTCCCCGTTGAGGATGAGAAGAGCCGTGGCTGCCGCGGAATGCAGGGAGCTGTCCACATCCCTGGCGGCGCTTCTCGCGTCGTCCAGGATCCTGCGGGCACGCGGCAGCGCTCCCGTCGACTCGGCGCCGACGTAGGCCGCCTCCGCAAGTCTGCGGCTGCGGTCCGGGCCCGGAGGGGTGAGGTCCGCCGACCGGATCAGTGTCCGCATACCGCCGACCGCGTCTCCGCGGTGCAGTGTGATACGCGCTGCCTGCTCCAGCAGGAGGGCCACTTCCTCGTCCGGCTCCAAGGTGGCTTCGCCCAGATGCCAGGCACGGCGCTCGATCTGGTCCACCAGAACCTGAGCGAGCGCCGAGTGCACAGCTCGCCGCTCAGCGCTGGTGGAGTTCTCGACGATGGCTGACCGGATGAGCGGATGGCGGAACCGCAGTCGTCGGGACCCCTCGTCGATGTACACCAGTTGGTAGCGCTCGGCCGCGGCAAGATCGTCCAGGTCGAACCCGGCGTTCGCCTGCCGTGAGGCTGCCTGCAGGACGCCGAGATCACCCACACCCTCCAGCGCCGCCAGCAACAGAAGACGTTGCGATGGCAGTGGCAGTTCGGTGACCCGGGCGCCGAACACGTTCTCCAGGCGCTGGGTCAGCGGCAGCACGGTGGGGAACTCGTCGCGTTCCGGCACCCGCATGTCCGGCAGGGCGGCAGGCAGCTCCAGCAGCGCCAGGGGGTTGCCGTGCGCCAGCTCCAGCAGGCGCTGGCGAGCGCCGGCGAGAAGGCCGGGAAATCTCGTACTGACCAGATGCGCCGCCGAGTCCTCGTCCAACGGCTGCAGCAGGTACTCAGGCAGGGCGCCGCCGTCTTGGAGGCTGCGTGATCCGTTGCGCGAGGCGGCCAGGAAGCTTGTGCGAATACCGGGCGCGCGGCGCGCGGCGAAGCCGAGTACGGCCGCGCTGGCCCGATCGACCCAATGAAGATCGTCCACGATGACCAGCAGGGGGTTCCCGGCGGCCACCGACCTCAGCAGCAGCAGTACCGCGTTGGAGACGACGAGTCGTTCCGGTGCGGGCCCGTCCTGGAAACCGAGTGCCACCCGCAGGGCATCGCGGAAGGGCGCCTCCAGTTCGCCGATCGCCTCCTGGAAGGGGAAGAGGATCTGGTTGAGACCGGAGTAGCTGCAGTTCGCCTCGAATTGCACACCCGCAGCCCGCAGGACACGGGTTCCCTCCGCCCGGGCGGCCTCGCCGATGGCATCCAGCACCGCCGTCTTCCCGACGCCTGCATCTCCCGACAGCAAGAGGGCCCCGCCGCCACGTCCGAGGTTCAGAAGATCACGGACCCGCTGCAGGTCGTGGTCCCGGCCGACCAGAGGACTGATCGTGCCGGGTGTGTAGGACTCACTACCGATCACTACACGCTCCATTGCTGTTCGCGGCCCGAAAGGTTGAGCCGGGGGAAAGCCTTGTGCCGCGGTGCGTCAAAGGCGGAGGGACAGTGGTTGGCCAGACAGCAGCCGCCGTCGGCCCGACGGCAGGGGAGCACCGGTGAGACGGCTCCTAGCCTGCCTGGATGAAGCATTCCGGGGCGTTGACCGGCGGGTCGAAGCAGTCCGCCGGCACGGGTGCTCCATGGGTGCGCACCACCGGCACGACGCCGGCCTGTGGACGGTCGGGATCCGCAGGGTTGCGGCCGGGGCCGCCGCTGCGGGTGGCCGATGCCTCGTTCAGGCCGGGTGCCAGGCCGGCGATGACCGCCGGCGGCGGGATGTTCGCGGGACGAGAGTAGCCGGGGCGGCCCGACACAGCGTGTTCGCTCAGGGAGTGCCCGGCGCTGATGCGTTCCAGCCGGTCGCCGACCGGGCATCGGGAGCTGATCGACGGCCGGTGGCAGGCCCGGGCCGGCCCGAGGCTCTCGAGATGTGTGACGGTCGGACACGCCTCGAGCCCCGCAGCTTTCCCTGCACGGCGCAGTGGACTGGAGCCGGTGGAGCCCGCGAAGCCGTGCGGGGAGATCCGCGCTTCTTTGCGTATGTACAAGGACCGCTTCACCGCAGGCGCGCCGTCGAGGGCGGGCCTGAGGCGGCATGGGCAGTCCGCGTCAAGGAGCGTGTGGACCGGCTCATGGTGGTGTCCGGGGCGCTTACAGCCATGGGCCGGGGCGGAACGGTCAGTCGCGAGAGACGCGTCGCCACCGACGGGGGAGGAGGGGCGGATGGTCAATCCCTTTGCACTAGTGCATAATGAATTTTGTGGTAGGAGAATACACGTTTAGTGGACAAGGTGCAGCGGAGATCGCTGCGAGCATCGAACGCGCGATCGGCCAGGGCGCGTTGGCGCCAGGCGCCGCCCTGCCCCCGCAGCGGGAGCTTGCCGCCGAGCTCGGCGTGAACCCCAACACCGTGGCCGCCGCGTACCGGCGTCTGCGCGAGCGCGGTGTGATCGAAACCGGGGGCCGACGCGGCAGCCGGGTGAGGCCGCGCCCGGTCACCACTGCGCGCGATGCAATCCGCCTGGAGGTACCCGCCGGAGTCCGCGACGTGTCCGCGGGCAATCCGGACGTCGCACTGCTTCCTCCGCTCGGCGAGGCACTGGCCGAGGCCGCCGCCCGGCACGCCAGGCATCCGATGCTGTACGGCCAGCCCCCCATCGACGATGAACTGGGCCGCCTGGCCCGCGCCGCATTCGACGCGGACGGCGTACCGGACGGTCCGGTTGGACTTACGTCCGGGGCGCTCGACGCCATCGAACGTGCCCTCGTCGCACATCTGCGGCCGGGCGATGTGGTGGCAGTAGAGGACCCCGGCTGGGGCAGCCTCTTCGATCTGGTCCCCGGTCTCGGCCTGCGGACAAGGCCGGTCGGCGTCGACGACGAAGGGCCCCTGCCACACGAGGTCGACGCGGCTCTCCGGCACGGTGCGCGGGCGCTGGTCGTCACCGGCCGAGGACAGAACCCGACCGGTGCGGCGGTCTCGGCCGCCCGCGCCGCCGAGCTGCGCGCCGTCCTTCGCGACCACCCGCACGTACTCGTCATCGACGACGACCACGCCTACGGACTCACCGGGCTGCCCCTGCACCCGCTTGCCGGCAGCACCGAGCACTGGATGCTCGTCCGCTCAACGGCCAAGGCCTACGGTCCCGACCTGCGCCTTGGCGTTCTCACCGGCGATCCCGTTACCGTCGACCGAATCCGCGGCCGGTACCGCCTGGGACCCGGCTGGGTCAGTCACCTGCTTCAGCACACCGTCGCTCACCTCTGGCGGACGGAGACGCTGGACCTCGCAGCCGTCTCGTCCTCCTATGCGGCGCGCCGCGAGGGCCTCGTACGTGCGCTCGCCGAGCGTGGCATCACGGCCCATGGACGCAGCGGCATGAACGTCTGGGTGCCGGTGCCTGATGAAACCGGGGTCGTGACCCGGCTTCTGCAGGCCGGCTGGGCGGTCGCTCCCGGCGCACGCTTTCGCCTCGGTTCCGCACCCGGCATCCGTGTCACGGTCTCGCCGCTTGCCGTCCATGAAGTGCCCGGCCTGGCCGATGCCATCGCAGCCGCGGTTCGACCACACGGCGCGGAACGCTTCGGGTGACGCGACCATCGCTTCGAGTCCGCCGGACCGGTGGCGCACGCAGGGTTCGGCTGTGCACGCAGGCCCGGCTGTGCACGCCGACGGCCGTGCCGGTGTCCGCGACCGTCGGCGCTTCGACGAGCGCCGCGATGGATCCAGGGCTGCGGGCCGGATGCATTCGGCCCGGCAAAAACGGCCCTCAGCGATCGAAAGCCCGGTTCAACGCATCGATGATCTCCACGGCGGCCCCACGAGCCGGTCGCGCCGACGGCAGCGTGCCCGTCAGGACGAGATCGTCTACGGAGCTGCCGTAGTGCACCGCAGAAACGCCCACACCGGCCGAACGCAGCTTGGCCGCGTATGCCTGCCCAGCGTCTTGCGCGCCGTCCGTCTCCGCGGTGACGACGAGTGCCGGGGGCAGTCCTGAGAGCCGCTGCTCGGTGGCCTGCAGCAGGTCGCAGGCCTCAGCGTGCTGTGCCTCATCCGTCGTGCACTGGCTCCGAAAGCGCCGCGGGACGATGCGTTCCTCGGCAAGCGGACGAGAGGGGGCAGCGCCCCAATGCGACAACGGGTAGAGCAGAACCTGCAAGACGAATGAGATGTCCCCGCGCTCCTTGGCCAACAGCGTCAGCGCAGCGCTCATGTTGCCGCCCCCGGAGTCGCCGGCGACGGCGAGCCGAGCGGAGTCCATGCCGTGCCCGGAACCATGGTTCGCCACCCACCTGGCCACCGCGCCGCACTCCTCCAGCGCGACGCCGTAGCTCGCCTTGGGCGCCGGCGTGTACTCGGGGAACAGGACGGTGGCGTGCGCTCCCACAGCCAGTTCACGCACCAGCCGGTCGTGAGCATGCGTGTCGTCGGCCCCCCGGCCCGCGCCGTGAAGATACAGAACCGCGGGCAGCGGGCTGTCGACCCCCCTGGGACGCACGATGCGCACTGCGACGCTGCCCTTGGGACCGCCCGAGATGGCGGCCCACTTCTCTTCCACATCAGGCCGCGCCCGATCGCCGGACTCCGGCTCTCCGGCGTCCTGGTTCGATGCCCAGTCGGCGGATGACGGCGGCAACGTGGTCGGCTCTGCCAACGCACAGGCTGCCGGCTCGAGAGCCGGTCCTTCCGCGGCAACGACATGATCAGGCATCACACACTCCTTGCGAGCACCGAGGCACAGGATTCACCGCTGGGGCCCCTCACTGATCGCCTTGGGTGCTGCACCAGTGCAGATTCGTCACTGATGAAACCTCCGCGCAGACGCCTTCGCCATCGGTCATTTGACTGTGAAGTCGGAGCCATGACCGCGCACGCGCAGTTGTTCGCGACGGTGCCGGGGGCGCACGTTCGATGGACAGAATTAAAACGTGCGCAATCTAATTGCGTCCATTGAACTTGTGGAGTACAGTGATGGTACGCGACGACCCGGCACGAGAGAGGGGCCGTGATGACCGGCACCAAGGCTGCCCCGCGCAACGCCGCACAGGCAGGCGAAGCCTCCCTGCTTCTCGAGGATCAGTTGTGCTTTGCGCTGTACGCAGCGCAGCGGGCGCTCACGAATCGCTACCGGCCCCTGCTGGAGAAGTTCGATCTGACCTACCCCCAGTACCTGGTGATGCTGGTGCTGTGGCAGCACGGGTCCCTCCCGATCAAGCGGCTGGGCACGCTCCTGGAACTCGACTACGGCACCTTGACGCCGTTGCTGAAGCGCCTCCAGGCCCATGGGCTGATCCAGCGAGAGCGTCAGGTGGACGACGAGCGTTCAGTACTGATCACCCTCACCGAGCAGGGGAGCGAGCTGCGCGAGCGCGCCCGCGTCATTCCCGCCGCCATCGGTGAAGCCGTCGGTTTCACCGAGAAGGAGAGCAGGGACGCAAAGGCCCTCCTCGAGAAGCTGAAGGCCAACATCTCCACGGACGACTGACGGGCGCTCCCTCGGGTGCTCCGTACATCGCTCCCGGGTCCGTTGCACGGCCGACGCTCTCGCCCGCGAGCGGAGCCGGGGACGGGTCGAGGTCACGACCGCGGTGCCGAGGAAGGTTCCTGTGTGCACCACAACCTGGAAACGGGGGGGGGGAGAGGGAGGGGGGGCGCGGGGTCTGGCGCGATAGCTAGTAGGGGGCGGGCGCGGCGGCGCGCCCCGCGCCC
>NZ_JBHYKH010000012.1:25867-31242 GCF_042741275.1 Streptomyces sp. NPDC058964 | reverse complement strand
CGCCGCAGGGGCGCCGCGGCGTGTGGTTGACGCCCCCGGGGGCGCCTCTCAGTCTTTTTTTGCGAACAACACCGGTCTCGGCAGTCCCGCCGTGGGGGGGACCGGCCGTTCGAGCGTAGATGCGGCGGTCGGACCGGGGCTTCCCTCGGAGGCCCGCTCAGGGTCGCTTTCCGGATGGGGACGGCCGTCGAGTGAGCCGAGTTCCATCAGCACGCACCGTGACACCGCCGCCTCGCCGGCACGGTGACATGGATGCCCGGGCGCGTTTGACGCAGCGCGGGGTCACGGCCCGAGTGCACATGAGTCGATGCTCCGCTCGACTTCGTTGCGTCGCTTCCGCACCTCTGCGCCGCTGCGGCGGCCCGCCCTCAGGATCTGCCCCTCGGAAAGGACGGCCACTGGTCGGCCCAAGTCTCCGCTGATCAGGCCCGCCACCCGCACCGACCCGACCAGCGGGCGGTGACCGGGCGTCCGAGTGGCCAGGAAGGCCGACCGGGGTCCGAATCCCTGGCTGGTGCGGGACCAGTGATGTTCAGGCGGGGCCCGATCCGGGGCGGAGTCGACTTTTGTCATTGACTAAACGCACCCTCTTTACTCGTGCACAAGGTAAATGCTACGGTGGATGGCATCTCCGACCGCCAGAGTCGGCGCGACGCTGTCTGGCTCGATCGGCCTGGCGCAGTGATCAACAGAGATCACTCGGCGCAGACGCCCCAGAAGCGCCCTCCGTGAGAGACCAGCTCTGCACACCTCCGCGAATCACGCGGAGGCCATCCCCACAGGAGCGACGGTATGTCCGATACCCATGCACACCTCTCGACGTTTGCCCGCAATCGGCGGGCGGAGCTCGTGGCGGTCTTCGCTGCTCTTTGCGTGACCCTGACGCTGTTCCTGATCGGCATCGGCACCGCGAGGGCCGAGAGCGAAGCACATCGCATGGCCCAGGGCAGGAGCTACGTCACGTCATCGGTGCTGCCGTGCGTGGGCGCAAGCCGCGACTCGACCGCCAAGGGTTCGGTCAAGGGGTGGCCGCAGGGCATGTGTGCCAGTCCGGGACAGTCGTAGGCTCCGGGAGTGAAGGGGGCCCTCGGCCCGGCCCGAAGGTCCCTTCGGCCCGCCCTGGCCGGAATCGACTCTCCCGGACGCGCCTTCTCCCTCCCGGACGTGCCTTCTACAGAGCCAACAAGGCCTGTTCGACCACCTCCGTCAACGCCGGGTGGATGTACAGCACGCCGCTCGCAACCTGGTCCACCGTCGACCCCAGGGCCATTGCCTGGATCAGCGGCTGGATGAGCGTCGCGGCTTGGGGGCCGATGATATGGGCGCCGAGGATCGTGCGATCGGCCGGACTCGCCAGAATCTTGGCGAAGCTGGTGGTGTCCTCCAGGGCCCAACCGTATGCCGTTGCGGCGTAATTACGAACGTTCACCAGATAGTCCATCTCGCGGCGACGTGCCTCCTGCTCGGTGAGACCGACGCTCGCGATCTGCGGGTTGGTGAACACCGCATGCGGAGTCACCCTGTTGGTGAGCGTGCGCACGTCCTCGGGGTGAAGGATGTTGTGCCGCACCAGACGTGACTCGGCGTTGGCCATGTGCTTGAGCTGGAAGTGGTTCACCGCATCGCCGAGCGCCCAGACTCCCGGGACGGACGTACGGTAGGCGCTGTCGGTCACGATGTGTCCGTGCTCGTCGAGTTCGAGGCCGCCGGCTGCAGCGTCCAGCCGGTCGGTATTGGGCCTGCGGCCGACGCAGACCAGCAGCGAGGCGGCCTCGATGACATGCGTGCCATCGGGACATGCCACGGTGACGGACACTCCGTCTCCATGCGGTTCGACGGAGGTGACCGTGGCATTGAGCAGGACTCGATTGCGTTGTGCCGCCAGTTCGGTGAAGCGCGCCGATACCTGCTCGTCCTCCGCCGTCAGCAGACGCGGGCCGCGCTGCAGGATCGTGACACACGTGCCGAAGGCGCTGAATACGTGACTGAATTCTGCCGCGATGAAGCCGCCCCCGATCACGACCATGGAGGCGGGAAGCTCATCGATCCGCATGATGGTGTCCGAGGTGTGGTAATTCACGGAATCGAGTCCAGGAGTGCCGGGCACGACAGGTCGTGACCCTACTGCGACCACGAACGTGTCGGCGGTTATCTGCTCGCCTTTGACCTCCAGCACCTTCGGGGCGACGAAGTGACCCTCGTCGATGTACACGTCAACTCCCTTTTCGCGGCGGTAGTTGACGGCGCTGTCGTGCAACGGATCGATGTGGTTGAAAATCCGGTCACGGACGGCCTTCCACTCGACGGGGTCGACATGTGCGTGGACCCCAAGGCGTGCTGCCGACCGGGCATCCTCTACCGCGTCAGCGGTGATGACGAACATCTTGCTTGGGATACAGCCTCGATTGAGACAGGTACCGCCGAAGCGGTCCGGCTCCACGATGGCAGTGCGAAGGTGATCGAACTCTTCGTCGAGCAGCATGTTGCCGCTGCCTGTCCCCAGGATTACGAGATCGTAGTGCCGCATGCCCGTCCACCTTCCGTCGACGAGATATGGCCGGGCGGCGCATGGCCACGAGCGCGTTGTCACCCTGGTCTCAATTCTGTCCGGCGCGTCCAATTTCCACAAACAGCGGATCTATCTATAAGCGTGGACCTGCATCCCGATTGGACCTGTGCATCCACTTATTGTTTTACATTGTTCAGCATTCGGCTCGTGCCGGCTTTTGCGTCGGCGGCCCCGACCTTGAACTCCTGAACGTCGCTTTCATTGGCATAACTTTCCACCGGACGAAGCAGTACGCTCGAGCGGCGGGAGCCGTCAGGGGAGATTGTGTTTGCCCTCCTTGCTTCTCTTCCAGGCAGCGCCGCGCCGCGCCGAACAGCGCCGGACATGCGCTCCTGATCCCGCAGCGCCGTCGTCACCCGGGAAGGGCGACGCACTGCAGAAGCCACCGCCCCTCACCCCCGCCTTACCGTCCCCTGGCACACTGTGCAGCCCTGGACCACTGAAGGAGAGTCCCGCATGTCGATGGTCGGCAACCTGCGCAAGGTCACCAGCCTGACCCGGCGCAACCGCCGCCGCGTGGACCTCAGCCACCCGGCCCGCTCACCGCTCGGCACCTCCGTCGTCAACTGCGTCCTCTACCGCGACGGCATCCGGCAGCCCGGCACGGAGACGGTCGAAGAAGCCGTGCGGCAGGTACGCAAGCACGGTCACGACTTCGTGTGGTTGGGCCTGCACGAGCCCACCGAGGCGGAATTCGCGCGGGTTGCCGGGCTGTTCGACCTGCACCCGCTCGCCGTCGAGGACGCCGTGCAGGCCCACCAGCGGCCCAAGCTGGAGCAGTACGGCGACGTGCTGTTCGCCGTCTTCAAGACGGTGACCTACGTCGAGCACGAGCAGCTGACCGCCACCAGCGAGGTGGTCAACACCGGCGAGATCATGGTCTTCACGGGCCCCGACTTCGTCGTCACCGTCCGCCACGGCCGCCACGGTTCGCTCGGCCCGCTGCGCGAGGACCTGGAGGCCGAGCCCGAGCAGCTGGCCAAGGGCCCCTCGGCTGTGCTGCATGCCATCGCCGACCACGTCGTCGACGACTACGTCACCGTCGCCGACGCCGTCCAGGAGGACATCGACGAGGTCGAGACCGAGGTCTTCTCACCCAAGGCCGGTCAGACCGCGGACGCCGGCCGTATCTACCAGCTCAAGCGTGAACTCCTGGAACTGAAGCGGGCCGTGGTCCCCCTTGCCCGCCCCCTGGAGACGCTCTCGGCCGCGCCGCTGCGTTCCGTCGACCCGGGCATACGGGCCTACTTCCGGGATGTGGCCGACCACCAGGCCCGGGTCACCGACCAGATCACCGGCTTCGACGCCCTGATCGACTCCATCCTCCAGGCCCACCTCGCCCAGGTCGCCGTCTCACAGAACGACGACGCCCGTAAGATCACCGCCTGGGCCGCGATCATCGCCGTACCCACCATGGTCACGGGCATGTACGGCATGAACTTCGACCACATGCCCGAACTGCGCTGGCGTTTCGGGTATCCGATGGCGATCGGGGTCATCGCGGTCGCCTGTTCCTTCCTCTACCGCGGGTTCAAGCGCAACGGCTGGCTGTGAAGTCAATTCACCTCAGAGGGTGCAGACGCGAGAATCGCCCCATGACCACCGACTTCACCGTGCGCCCGGCCCGACCCGCCGATGCGCGGCCCTTGGCCGAACTCCTCTCTACCGGCGCTCGGGCTTCCAGCCTCCAGAGGAACTGCTGGAACTCCCACTCGACACCTGAAGAGATCCACTTCCGATACACGCCCTAGCCGAGGCGGCCGGCCAACTCTCCGGTCTCGGCTTCTTTCGCGGCGAGTTGCAGGGTGCCGCGGTGGGAGACTTCGCCCTTGCAGAACTTCTCTCCCTATGGGACGTCCTCGATGGCGGTGTCGAGGGGGACCCCCGTCGGTCCTCCCAACTCGCAAACCGTGGTCGGGAACTGTGCGGTGCCGGGGGTGCTGACCACTCGCATGGGCATCGAACGCTTCTGCCCACCCATGGTGAGGACCACAGAGGGACACGTCAGGCTGGTATCGGTGGACACGTAGCGGATCCGGGTGCCTTGGCTGGTCAGCTGGGTCCACGTCCACGCCTCACCGGTGAGCCCTGCCCCGGGCGGAGCGGTCGGCCCGGGGGCCGTGGCCCCGCGCCGGCGGGTGTGGGTCCGGCGAGAGCCTCGCCCGCCGGGACCGCCGTGGCCAGCATGCCCACCGCGGCGAGGGCCACAATCCGATGCTTCATCTTCTCCACGTTCCTCCATTCGAATGACCGACTACCGACGCGTCACGTCGTCGGTGATCACCCTGGAATCGTCACCATCGGTGTCACCCTGTGCACTGCCATGCAGGCGAACGGCCTAACTGACCCCAACAGAAGTCGTTGATCATGTGACCGCCGGCTGTCCGCTCGTTGGTCCCGCGGTGGGAAAGCGCCGGTCGCGGCCGTGGAGCGGGTCGGATGAACTGTGGCCGCTCATCCAGCCGTTGGTGCCGCACCGGCAGGCCCCGTGCGGGATCCTGCTCGTGCTGTACACCGGGATCCTGTGGGAGTACCTGCTCCAGGAACTGGGCTCCGGCTCGGGCATGACCCGTTGGCGGCACCTGGGCGCGTGGAACGTGGCCGACGTGTGGGACCAACTGCATGCACTGCTGCTGGAGTAACTGCGCTCGAAGAACGAGCTGGCCAGGTCCCGGACGGTGGGCGAACCGTCCCATGTGAAGTCCGCGCGGCGGGGCCCAAATACTGTCCCGGCCCGGTCGGCCATGCGGCGCGGCACCGAACACCGGCAGGAGGCCGGACTTCGCGCACGAGTGGTGGAAGGAGG
>NZ_JBHYKH010000012.1:18819-25857 GCF_042741275.1 Streptomyces sp. NPDC058964 | reverse complement strand
ACCACCCCACCCCACCCCTCCACCGTCTTTTGTTCTTGGTCTGGTGGGCTCTTATATGTCTACCCCCCCCCCCCCAAAATCCGCCCCCGCCCCGCCCCCCCGCCCACGGCCGGGCAGCGAGCACCACGTGATCACCGGCGGCACCCGTTCTGGGACGACACGACCCACTCCTGGGTGCGGGCCGGCAAACCCAAGCCCGGTCACGTCCTCGACACCGCTGCGGACACGGCGGCGGCCGACGCCGGCTCAGCCGGGGTCGGGCGCCGACCCCGGCTCACCGTCCAAGCGCAGGAGCCGGTCGGGGGTGTCGTGCGGTGCCCTTGTGGCAGCAGCACGTCCTCGCCGCACGGCAGCGGCGTGTCTCCCGCCGCGCGCTGCCACAGGACCCGGCCGTGCCGCAGCGCGACCACGCAGAGCTCGTGCCGGGGGTGCGGAACCTCGGCGTAGACGCGGTCGCCCACCGCGGTGAGGGTCATGCGCAGCCCGTAAGACAGGCCGCCGGCCTGGGCGCCCGCCACCCGCAGCCGGTGGGCCCGGCCCTCTCTGGCGTGCGCCGTCCAGATCCGTCCGGCACCGTCCTGCGCGTACAGCCAGTCGTCCGCCACGGCGAAGGCCCCGTCCCGGTCGGCCATGCGGCGCGGCACCGAACACCGGCAGGAGGCCGGACTTCGCGCACGAGTGGTGGAAGGAGGGGCGCTCCCACAGCATGCTCCCGGTAAGCATGTCGTAAGCGGTCACCCGGTGGTATTCCGGCCGAAGTGGACGACGACGAGGGTCCGCCCGTCGCTCATGAAGTCGGTGAATCCCTCGCAACCGTGCCGGTGCAGGGTGGTGCCGGACTCTCCCGCAGGAGGCCTCGTTGGCCAGCCGCTGCGGGTTGTCGTCGGCGGCGATCAGCAGGGCAGTGGCACTGTCGGTGCCGACCGAGGCCGGACAGGACCGCTCGGGCGGCGGCATCCGCATCGGCGGTATCGGTCTTGCCGCACTTGCGGCGCGTGGCACGGTCGGGCTCGTTGACCTCGTTGACCTCGTTGACCTGGATGACTTGGATGTTCTCCCGGCGCAGGAACGTGCCAGGGCCGCTCCGCGGGAGCCGGTGCACTCCACTCCCGCACGATGCAGGACGTCGAAAGAGCGGGTGCAGGCCAGGAGTTGCGGCCTTGGGTCAGCCACGGTCAGCGACGTCGTCTCACGGAGGGTTACAGTCCAGTTTCGCCGCCCAAGTCTCAAAAGCCCCAGGTCAATGGCGTGAAGCGATTGTTTCCGGCCAAATTTGTGCCGTCGGCCACAGCGAACGGGATACACATAGGCGCATACTGAGCCATGACAAAGCCTGCTGCGCCGAAGCGTCATCTGCCCACCAGCCCCTTCAAGGCCCCGGTCACACCGGCTCCCAAGCACTTCGCCGTGGGCGACCAGGTCACGCACGACATGTATGGCCTCGGCCGGGTGATCGGCATCGAGGACGGAATCGCGGCGCTCGTGGATTTCGGCCCGGCGCAGATGCGGATCTTGAGCCCGTACGCCAAGATGACCAAGCTGTAGTACCGCTGTGCCCGGTCACGGCACACCAGGCCCCTTCAGGGGCCTGTAACGAAAGAGAGTCCTCTCATCGAACTGACGTCACTGTTTTCCGCTCTGGAAGGGCAGCCCCGCTGCTCCGCCGCAGCATCGCCGCCTCCGACGACCAACCCGTTCCAGGCCCCTGACTTCGGGGAGGACGAGACCTTGTCGCTCGAAGACGCACAGGACCCCGCCTCGGACATACGAGCGGAGCGATCCAAGGCAGCTTAGCTCCACGAATGACGGTGGCTCCGGCAGCCGGCCGCGGGCCGTCTGCCGTGCTGCGGTGAAGAGTGCGGCCGTCTCAGTTTCCGTCTCGTTCAGCCCCGTTCACCGTGGTTCGGACGAGACCGTTGCCGGGTCCTTTCCCTGGCCAGACCACCCCCGAATGCAGGCGACCGGCCCTGTATGCGCCCCGGCCAGGTGGTTTCGGCTGGGGACCAGCCGGTCGTCGGTCCGGGTGTGTCGTTGACTGACGCGCTGTGAGCGAGGATTGACAAAGATCCATCTCGCGGCCGATGGACGGTGCCGACCTCCAGTCGCGGATTGTCGCGGCCAAGCAGGACAAGGAGCATCGGCGTCGCCGGGCGCCTAGGGGGTGGTGGTTGCGGTGCGGTAGAACTCGGCTGCGGTCACCGTGACGGGGACACCGAGTTCGGCGGCGACCGCGGTGATCGCGCTGTCGCCGAGGGCGAGGTCGCCTCGGCCGTCAGTGGTGTAATGCGGTGCGATGAACGCCTCGTAGTGGGCTCGGATTTCGTCCTCGGTGTGCTGGCCGAGGAATGTCTGCATGTGCCGCACCGTGGTGTCGGGATCGTCGTGAATCACCTGCAGGGCGCGCCGGTGGGCTCGTAGCACGGCTTGGACCGCGGGGTCGTCCGGGTCGGTGTAGGTGGGGTCGACGGCCACGCCTACGGTGGGGATCTGGAAGTGGTCGCCGACCCAGGCCAGGATCCGCCAACCGTGCTGGGCGGCCACCGCCTCCGGTGCCATGGTGCTGCCGACCAAGGCGGCGTCGATGCTGCCGTCGTGCAGCCGGCGCAGGTCCATGCCGTAGTCGCCGGGCGGGCGGACGATGGTGTGGATGTCACCGTCCGGGTCGAGGCCCGCCTGACGCAGCACGATCCGGGCAAAGCACCCGGGTGCGGTGCGGGGGGCGTGTACCGCCAGCCGTCGGCCTGCCAGGTCGGCCAGGAAGGCCGGGCCGGGGCGTGCGAGGAACCAGAACAGCGGGCGGCAGGTGTTGACACTGAGCGCGACCCAGGGGATGCCGTCGGTCAGTCGGGACAGCAGTGCTCGGCCGAGCCCGATAGTGGCACCGCGGCGCAGGCGTTCCTCGTCCCAGGAGCAGCCGTCACGCAGCGCGACGTGAACGCCCTCGTCGGCGTTGTATCCCTCCTGGTCCGCGATGTAGGCGACCAGTTCCTCGTGCAGGCCTCGCCCGACGTAGGCGAGATCGATCGTGTACATGAACGTTTCCCGTGATCGTGTCACCGTCATGCGCCCGTGCTGGGGCGGCCGGCCGCTGGAGCCCATGCTGCTGAGCTGACGGTGTGGCGGATGCGGTCTGGCCCCCGGCTGGACCGGGACGCTATGACGCCTCGTTCGTGTGTGGAGTGCAGCGGGGGTCAGTACATGGACATCCCGCCGTTGACCGCAGCCGTGGTGCCGGTCATGAAGGTGTTGTCCTCGCTGGTGAAGAAGGCGACCGCTTGGGCGACGTCGGCGGGGTGTGCCAGGCGGCCCAGGGGAGTGGCGGCCACCTGCCGCTGCTTGTGCGCATCGTCGAACTCCGCCGCGAGGCGGGTGTCCTCCACCGGGCCGGGTGCGACGGTGTTCACCGTGATGCCCAGCGGGCCCAGTTCCTGGGCGAGGTACCGGGCGAACTGCTCCAGTGCGGCCTTGGCCGTGCCCAGTGCGATCATGTTCTCCCGGGGCCGTCGGCTGAGGCCGGTACCGATGTAGATGATGCGTCCCCAGCCCTGTTCGGCCATGGCGGGCAGGACGGCCTTGGTGACCGCGAACGCCGCACGCATCTCGTCGTTGAGCTTGCCTCCCAGTTCCTCCCACGTCATGTCCTGGAACGACTTGATCGCGTACGGGATGAGCGCGTTGTGCACGAGCACGTCGACGCCGCTCCATGCCCCCTGGACCTGATCGACCATGCTCTCGATCGCCGCTTCCTCGCGCACGTCAGCCTGCACGGCCATGGCCTGGCCCCCTGTGGCCTCGATACCGGCCACGACCTCCTCGGCTGCCCTCCTGTTGCGCAGGTAGTTGACCACTACACGCATCCCTCGTGAGGCCAGAAGACGCGCGGTAGCCGCACCGATTCCGCTGCTGGCTCCTGTCACCAGTGCCACCCTGCTGGTTGCCCCAGTCAAGAGCCCACCTCCTGCTCACTGTCGCGGGCCGACGGTATGGCCACTCGGAGTCGTTCTTCCCCGATACCGGGGTCTGCTGAGCCGATCCCCCCATGAAGCACGGGCCGCCCGGTGCCGGCCGTCAGTCGCGGCAGATCGGCCACGGTCCAGTGGAGTCACGCCGCACGTGGAAGGCGAGAAGGGGGGGCAGCCGCTCCAACACGCCGCGGGTGATCTCACCGGGCTCCGGTGACGGTTCGGCCCGGCAGCGGCTCCGCGAGCGCGGCCCGCCAGGCCGGCGCGCCGAAGGGGTCGGCGAAGCGCCGGGTCTCGTGCACCACGTGCGGGCCGGCGGATTCCATGAGCTCACCGAGTACGAAGGCACAGCACCGTGGGTGAAGACACATTCGCTCACCGTCACACTCGCATGGCCGGTGATCCGCTGGACGGTGAAGTGCCGGTCGGCCGGATGGCCGCGGCGTTGCGCCGGAATCGTCCCGCGGCCCGGGAACCGTTCACCTGACTGCGGGTAGTCCAGGACCGCGTGCGTGCCGTAGACAGCGTGCTCGACTTCGGTGTTCCGCGTTCCGAGGCTCGCCGATGCTCCTCGCTCGCGGCCCTGGTCCGGGAGTCAGTATCCATGGCACCGTCCTTCCGTAGCGGTGACAGCCTAGGCACGCCAGGCCACACGCGGCCCAGAACAGGCGGACGTGGGCTATTAAGTCCTTCCTTTGGCGGGATCGGGGGCGGCAGCCGGACACCATGGCAACGGCGCCGATTGACCGTCACTCGGCTCACCCCATCCTCAATCCGTTCTGGCAGGGGCTTTGTGCTCGCGCCATGAACGCCGATGACCTTGGGCGGCAGAAGAAGCACGACCAGTACGGAATACCTCCCGTGCTGGTGGCCCAGCTGCTCGAGCAGGGGTGGCTGGACCTTGTCATCAAGGCGGCGGCCGAGCGTGGTGAGTGGCTGTGCGCGCGGACGACGGTGCGGGAGCTGTGCGGCGGGGGAGTACGAGCGCGCGTGGGCGCCGATCGAGCCGTTCGCCGCGACGGGGTGGCGGCACGCGGTCGTCGAGGCCGCCGAGGTCTGCTTCCAGCGGGGCCAGGGCGAGCGGGCCTTGGAGATGGCGCGTCCGGACGCCACCGAGGACGCCGAGCAGTGGTGGCGATACGCTCGCATGCCGGCCAGGACCGGACGGACGGAGGAGGCGATCGCGATCCTCGCACCCGGCCTCGCGCAGGGACACGGACTGCGGACCCTGGTCGGGATGACCGCGGGACAGGGGCAGGACGCGAGGGCGGCCCTTGCACTTGCTGGAGCCACTCGCGCAGCAGTTCAGGGATCGGCACGGCGCGGGTGGGTGCAGCAGCTTCGTCCGCTCGGCCTGCCTCACGTACTCTGGCTTCGCATGACCGACTCGGAGATCACCGCGGAGCTGGTACACGATCTTCTCAAGGACCAGCATCCGGACCTGGCGGGGCTGGCCATCCGCGAAGTAGCGGGCGGCTGGGACAACCAAATGTGGCGCCTTGGGGATGAGTTGGTCCTGCGCATGCCGCGCACGGAACGTGCCCCGGATCTCCAGCGCAAGGAGCGCCGGTGGCTGCCCGTCCTGGCCCCGCGCCTTCCGCTCCCGGTTCCGACTCCTGTGCGCATCGGCGAACCGTCCACACGCTTCCCGAGGCCCTGGAGCATTATGACCTGGGTTCCCGGCGAGCCACTCGACAACACCTCGATCAGCCGCGACGACCACGCGGCCGACGCCCTGGCGGGCTTCCTCAGGGCGCTCCACGTGGAGGCGCCGGCCGAGGCGCCGACCGGTTCGGACCGCGGAGCTCACCCCAAGAAGTGCACGGACGGCTTCGAAAAGTTCTTGCAAGCCGTTGCTCCCGGCGGCATTGCCGCCGACGCCCGGGCCGTCCGGGACGTCTGGGACGATGCTGTTGCGGCCCCCGAGTGGGAGGGCCCGCCGGTATGGCTGCACGGGGACCTCCATCCCGCGAATGTCGTCGTCTCGGACGGGACGCTCTCGGGCGTGATTGATTTCGGTGACATGTTCGCCGGCGATCCGGCGTGGGACCTCGCGGCCGCGTGGCTGCTCCTCCCCGCGGGCGCGGGTTCACGGTTCTTCGAGGCGTACGCGCACGCGGACGAGGCGACGATCCGGCGCGCCCGGGGGTTGGCTGCCCTGAAGAGCCTCTTCCTTGTCCTTATGGGCCAGAACGGGGAGCGGGGCCTTCCTGGCGGCAAGCCGACATGGGGACCCGCAGGCCGGGCTGCGCTCCACCGTGTTCTGACATCCAGCCTGGGCCGGCCCTCTCCCGCATAGGCACCGCTCCCCATCCCGGAGCGAGGCCGGCCATTTCAAGTAGTTTTGACCACCCCGCCCCTTCACGTCTCTCCTGTCCCCGCACCGAGCTGGGCGCCGAACTCTCCGTCGTCGACGGCCGGTTCACCGGGCGCCCCGACGACACCGGCGGTCCCGGCGACTGGGACCCCGATCTGGCCGAGTTCCCCCGGCGGATTCGACCGGTTCGTCGAGGACGTCCGCGCCCTCGGCATGGACTTCGGCCTGCCGGTCGAGTCCGAGGGCATCGGCCCCGCTCGAGGCTGTACGCCGAACACGCCGAGTGGGTGCACCGGACCGACGGCCGCCCGGACCCGTACTTCGCGGGTCGTGGATGTGATCGGGGTGCTCGGCATACGACTGCGCGAGCATTTTGCACGGTGGCTGTTGATCAGCCCCTTGCCCGCGCCGGCGTCCCAACGCCTGTGCCTGTTCGGCTTCGACACCACCGAGGAGCTCAACCTCGGCCGCTCCCGGAGCAGTTGGCGGCCCGCGCCATGGCCTGCGCACCGGTCGGCTGCGTGCGGTACGCGCCCGGCTCGTCCACGCCGAGGGCATCGCCCTGGCCGCGCCATTGGCCACCGCCATGCTGCTCGCCGCCGCACCGTCACCTTGGCCGCCGGCTGTGGTCGGCCGACCCTCCCGAGAGCCGCGCCTGACAGCGAGCCCTGCCAGCTGTGCCGGGCAATGAGGACGGGGCCCGGCGTGCACCACGCACGACGGGCCCCGCCACGATGAGCACGACCACCCCAAACACAC
>NZ_JBHYKH010000012.1:0-18809 GCF_042741275.1 Streptomyces sp. NPDC058964 | reverse complement strand
GCCCGCGCGGGCGCCGGGCCCCCGCCCCGTGCCGGGGGGGCCGGGACTGGCGGGGGGGCGCGCGCGCCCCCCCCCCCCCCCGCCCCCCGCGACGATGAGCACGACCACCGCATACCCACCGAGGAGGTGCCGGGCGGGCTTCGCGAGCGGTGACCGGCCCCGGCCGACCGACGCCCAGCGCGTCCTGGCGGGTCGGGCGCCGTCTACACGCCGGCCGCGTAGACGGCGCCGGCCGCGGTCAGCAGGACCGTCCCCGAGACGGCGACCCATGCCACCGCGCCCTTGCTGGCCTTCGTCGTCGGGTCCTCGACCCACCGGTAGTAGTCCCGGGTGATCGTGCCGCGCACGGGGGCCAGTATGAGCGGGAACACGACCAGGACCACCGCGTAGAGATAGAGGGTCGCGGACAGCGTGTTGTGCTGAGCCAGGCCCCTCACGCCCAGACTGACGATGCCGATGACCGGCATCCAGAACTGCTTCTTCCGGTATTTCGGGATCTGGATGATCCACTGCATCGCAGCGAGGTTGACGATCGTCGCCCCCGCCGCGATGAGGATCCAGACGCTGGTCGACAGCGACAAGAACATGAGCGGTCCTAGAAGAGTGAGTCCCAGCCGTCGGAAACGGCGTCTCCAATCCGACATGGCGTCACCGGCCGCGGACCACGTCGTGGTTGCGTAGGTGACCGCCGGGCCCACCATCTCATGGCCGATCCGCGTGGCGATCAGGGTGCCGTTCTCAGGCCCTCCGTACCCCAATCGATGACTTGGGACATCACACCTTTGCCACGGCCAGGACCGTTTCGCGGTCATCCTGGTTCCGCGCGAACTGCCGGTCGGCGGCGCCCCGGGCCAGGACGTCCTCGTCGGCTCCGGCGAGGGCGTGCTCGGCGGCGTCCCGGCTCCAGGCGCCGATCGTCGCGGCGATGTTCGTCCGCTGAGCCATGGACACTCCCGGGTGCATCCCGGCAACCGGTTCGTCCGTGGGCTGCGAAGTGGCACCGAGGCCGTGTACCGACCGAACTCCGGTCAACCGGCCTCAGCGTGTCTGCGCGGCGGGGCTCCGGGCTTCCGCCTGGGGAGGCGGCCCCGGGACCCCGTGCCGGCCGAGTCGGGGCGGTGCGGTCCGCCTGCCGGGCTACGGAATCACCAGCACCGGCCCATTGTCCCCGCCGATGTTCCTCGCGAACTGTGCTCGTGTCGCCGGTGCGTTCAGGTCCAGCGGGTTTTCCGCGAAGGCCTTCGACGTCGTCAGGCCGGAGGCCGTGCCGCGCAGCAGCCATACCGCGCCGCCGTTCGTGACCGTGCCCAGGTCCTCGCCCGGCGCGCCCGCGGCCAGGTCCGCCTTGCCGTCTCCGGTCACGTCCAGCAGCCGGACCGAGCCGCCGAACAGGTCGCCCTTCTCCACGGCCCCCGGCACACCCGGTGTGCCCTGGTGGAAGGCCTGCGCGCCGGTGCCGGTGAGCCCGCTCCCGCCTCCCCTGAGCAGTACCACCGAGCCGGCCTTCGCCACCGAGCCGATCGCCTCTCCCGGGTCACCCACGGCCAGGTCCGCGTATCCGTCGCCGTTCACGTCGCCCGCGCTCAGCCGCGCGCCGAACTGGTCGCCCTTCTCGCTCACGCCGGGCACGCCCGCGGTCGACTGCGTGATCGTCTTCGTGCGGGTCGTGCTGGGCCCGGCCGGCGAGCCGTAGTAGATCTTGATCGTCCCCGGGTCCTCCTCCAGGTACGTCTCGCCGTTGGGGAAGACCCGGGTGGCGAGGTCGGCGTAGCCGTCCTTGTCGAAGTCGCCCACGGCGGGGGCGTTCGCGGAGGGGAGCCGTTGCGGGACGGTCGACAGTCCCTGCTTCGTGCCGAGCCACAGCTTGCCGCCCTCGGCGTGGTCCTCGTAGACGTAGAACGTCGCGAGGTCGTCGATGCCGTCGCCGTTGAAGTCGCCCGCCGCGGTGGAGCAGATCGTGTTGTCGGTGCTGAACACGGTCAGCTGCTGGTCGCGCGCCGGTGCCCCGTTCCGGCCGAACGGGCCGTAGAGCACTTCGCGGAAGTCGAAGTCCTCGGCGTCACGCATGAACAGGTCCGTGTGCCCGTCGCCGTCGAAGTCGCCCGCGGTGATGTTCTCGCCGACGAACGCGTTCACCGGCGCGGGAATGCGGACCGCGTCCGTGCCGGAGATGCCGGTGGTGCGGCCCCAGAGGATGATCACCGAGCCGCCGTTGTTGTTCTCCGGCTGGTACTCGTTCGTCGCCACGGCCAGGTCGGTCAGTCCGTCGCCGTCCAGGTCGCGGGGGATCAGCTCGTAGCCGAAGCCGTGGTTGTCGCCGGAGGCACCGGGCACACCCGCGGTGTCCTGGGTGACGACCGTGGTGCGGGCCGGGGCGAGGCCCTTCGCCGAGCCGTAGCTGATCGCGACGTAGCCCGCCCAGGAGTGGCCGGCGACCGTGGCGGCGGGGGCGGCGACGGCGAGGTCCTGGTAGCCGTCGCCGTTGAAGTCCTCCCGCACGGTGGCGGCGCCCTCGGCGGCGGACGCCGTGTCCCCGGCGAGTGGCACGGTGAACGCCCCGATCAGCGCGGTGGCTGCGGCGGCTGTGACGGCCGGTCTGCGGATGCCCACGGTTCCTCCTTGAAGCGCGAGGGGTGTCGAAGCGCGAACGCAGGCGGGCGAGCTTCGACTGTGAGACACACACCAAGGCCCGATGGTTGTGCGGTGAACGGCGCATGGACGCCCCGTGCGGCGCCAGTGGGTCCTCGCCGGGCCAGGTCCTTGCCGGGCCTAGAGGAGACCGAGGTCGCCGAGTTCCTTGTGCAGGTCCGCGCGCGGGTTGTCGGCGGATGCCTGCGGGTCGCGGCGCGCAGACGGCCCGGGAGAGGCGCCCGAGGGGGCGCTCGGGCGGGCGCCCGCGCGCCGGTCCCGGAAGAGCCAGGCCCCGGCCAGGCCGCCGATCAGTCCTCCGAGGTGACCGAGCCAGCTCACCCCGGGCGTGCCGGGTACGGCGACGGTGAGCATGTAGGCGAAGGAGGCGGCCATGACGATGCCGATCAGCGTGTCGATGAGGTGCCGGTCGAAGAGCCCGCGGACGACGACATAGCCGAAGTACCCGAAGATCAGTCCGCTGGCGCCCACCGTCCGCACGTCGCCTCCTTCGAGGAACCACACCGTGAGCCCACTGGTCACCGCCACGAGCAGGCTCAGCCCGAGGAATCGGACCACGCCCCGGTAGGCGGCGAGGAATCCGAAGACGAACAGGGGGCCCGAGTTGCTCTCGATGTGTGCCCAGCTCCAGTGCAGGAAGGGCGCCGCGAGGATGTCGGGCAGCGTTCCGACGTCGCCGGACACCACCCCGTAGTCCCGCGAGAGGGCGTAGTGGCCGGAGTAGTTGGCCAGCTGCACCACCCAGACGAACGCCAGGAATCCGAACATCACGAAGAACGCCTTCCGCGCCTCCGCGATCATCTGCTCCGGTCCGACCGGTCCCCTGCCGGCCCGGTCCTGAGCCGCCCCACCCATGGCCCCCATGTCCGCTTCCCTCCCCTGGATCCGTATCCGCGCTACCGCGCACTCTATGTACTCCCGGCGGAACCGTTCCTCACCCGGGAGCACCCGTCGTCAGCAGGGACGGTCCCCTCGCCAACCGACCGACGTCATCGCCGCCGGGCCGCCGTTCGCCAGGCCCTTGTACATGACCTTCCGGGCGGGGCCGAGTTCGAGCGCGAGCCGTTTCGCCAGGTCCGCTCCCGCGTGGAACAGGCGGTCCCAGTCGGCGTCGTACTTGCCGTCCTCCCGGTCCTGGATGTCCAGCTCCAGGGTGGTGTCGATGCTCTTGGCCCAGGTGCGGAAGGCGGCGACGAGGTCGTCGGACAGGTGCAGGGCGGCGGCCGGATCGTCGGGGAAGAAGTCCCCGAATCCGTCGGAGCGCAGCGGGCCGTACCTGAACTCGCCTTCCACGGTGATGTCCACCGGGTGCGGTGGGGTGTCGTGTTCGCCGCGTTCCCAGTGCAGTCGGTCGCAGCCCCAGCACACCCACTTCGTGGTCCCGTGGCACTCGTCCAGGTAGCGCAGCGCCCATGACGGACCCAGGTGCGCGGCCAGTCGCCGGGCGGCCGCGAGGCCCTGTTCGGCGTGCTCGCACAGGGCCGACCGGGAGTCGAAGCCGTCCGGCGGGCGGGACAGGGACCAGGTGCGCAGCGCGTGGGCCAGATCTTCCGGCAGGCCCAGCTCGGGGTCGTCCAGCGGGACTTCGCCGGTGAACGCGTCGATGTCACCGGGCCACCCGCCGTCGTACGAGTCGTACAGGGGAGACGGCTCGCCGAGCGTTCGCACCAGCAGGTGGCGCGGTTCCCCACGGTTCATTCGGATCCCCCGGTTGTCGGAGCCGGGCGCGCTTGCGGGCCGGCCGGTTCGGGCTTCTGGGACAGTACGGCGGTGACCACCGCCGGGACGCCGACCACCCAGCAAAGGACGGCGAGCACCTCGTACTGGAGAACCGTCGTCACCACGAAGCCGAAGACGGCGACGGTCTCGACCACGACGGCGGTGCGCGGGAGGGTACGTCCCGTCTCCCAGGTCCGGCGGAAGAAGCCGTCCTTCGGGTGCCACTGGCGGCCCGCGAGGAAGCAGCCGAAGAGCACGAAGATCGCTGCGACCGGGAGGGGCACGTCGCCCGGGTGCCCTCCGACGAGGCTGCCGGTGCCGTGCCGCGCCACCTGCACGATGCCCTGGATCAGGGTCGGCGGTCCGGACAGGGCGAACACGCCGCCCACGACACGGAGCATCCGCAGTTCGGACCGCGGGTCGCGCTCCTTCGCACGGTACCGGCGGGGGAACGGGCGGGGCACGGCCACGAAGCGTCCGGCCATGCCGCGGAAGTTGGTCACCAGGATCGGCCCGGCCACGGAGGCGACCGCGCCCCAGGCGATGAGGTAGAGGCCCCCGGGCCGGTCCGATCCGGTCGATCCCTGCGCAAGCAGCACGTGCAACTCGTTCATCCGAGGCCCTCTCGTGTGTTCCGGCAGCGCAGTGTGTGACCTCGCAGGACGGCGCTCCAGCGGGCTCGGGACTTTCTTTACGCACTCCTGACGCGTCCACCCGCATCCGTCCGGCTCCGGCCGGTGTCATCACCGGTGTCTCAGTAGCTTCGGAGAATGGGAGTGCCATGGAAGGCACCGTTGTAGCAGTCGTGCTCGTGGCCGTGCTGGCCCTGCTCGTGCTGCGCAGTGGTATGCGGGTGGTCAACCAGGTCGAGCGCGGGGTGGTGTTCCGCTGGGGCAAGGCGCTGCCGTCGTACCGTCATCCGGGCATCACGTTCCTGATCCCGTTCGCCGACCGGATGCGCAAGGTGAACGTCCAGGTGGTCACCATGCCGGTGCCCACCCAGGAGGGCATCACCAAGGACAACGTGTCCGTCAAGGTCGACGCCGTCGTCTACTTCCGGGTGACCGACCCCGTGCGGGCGGCCATCGAGGTGCAGGACTACGTCTTCGCGGTCGGCCAGGTCGCCCAGTCCTCCCTGCGGTCCATCATCGGCAAGAGCGACCTCGACGACCTGCTCACCGACCGGGAGCGGCTGCACGAGGGGCTGGCGCTGATGATCGACAGCCCGGCCGCCGAGTGGGGCATCCACATCGATCGCGTCGAGATCAAGGACGTGCAGCTGCCGGAGTCGCTGAAGCGCTCCATGTCCCGGCAGGCCGAGGCGGAGCGCGAGCGCCGCGCCCGGGTGATCACCGCGGACGGTGAGTTCCAGGCCGCGCAGCAGCTCGCCAATGCGTCGCGGATCATGTCGGACACCCCGGAGGCCATGCAGCTGCGTCTGCTCCAGACGGTCGTCGAGGTCGCCGCCGAGAAGAACTCCACCCTGGTGATGCCGTTCCCGGTGGAGCTGCTGCGGTACTTCGACCGGGCCGCGCAGAAGCTCGACGCGGGCCTCAGCGCCCCGACGGTGCCGGCTCCGGCTCCGGCTCCGGAACCCGAGGCGACCGAGCAGCCGTAGCCGACGCGAGCGTCACCGCGAGGGACGCCGTCGCCGTCACCGTCATCGCCGTGGCGGGCGAGGGGAGCTGGGCCACCGAACCCGCCGGCGCGGCGCTCACGCCCTGCGGGGCCGGCATGCCCGCCGAGTGCAGACCGAGGGCGTGGCCGCCGAGTTCGTCCGGCGTGAGGGACATCAGCCGGGTCGGGCCCTTGCCGTTCGAGGCGGTGGCCGTCCCCGGCCGTCCCCATCGACGCACAGCCGGTCGAAGTCCAGGCGCCCGCGGGGAACGGACCGTGCCGATCCAGGTCAGAGGACCAACCATTCTGAACGTCATCTGGTCCGTACCCGAGGCTTTGCCGGTGACGGTCGTGGACAGCCGTGTGCGGGCTGCGGATGTCACGCCGGCAGCCCGCGGCCGCCGGCCTCTTCCTCGGGGGAGGCCTGTTGTGGTTGCGGGGGACCAGGCGGCGTACTCGTGGCGTGGAGGGCGGCGACGGCTGCGGCTATCTGCTGCTGGTCGGCCTCGGCGAGCGGCTGGCCCTGAATGGTGGTGAGGAGTTTCTCGGCGACTCGGACGAGTTTGGTGTTCGTGTTCTGGGAGACGGCGACCAGCACTTCCCACGCGTCTTCGGCAGTGAGGCTGAACGTGGCCATCAGGATGCCCGTGGCCTGGTCGATAGCGGGGCGCGTCTGCATGGCCCGGCGCAGCTGGACGACCTCCGTGCGCAGGTTCTCGTCCTCGTCCAGGGCATCCTCCTGAAGTTCTGCGGTCGCTTCGGGGCCGCAGCCCGGGGCTGCCGAACAGCGCTGGAGCGTGAACAAGGGCCACGTGCCCGTCACACTCAGCAGACGCTGCACCAGAGGGCCGGCGGCGCGGATGGTCACCGTTTTGCCGGCCGTCAGGGCCTGGCGCCGGGCGGTGAGGAAGCAGTTCAGACCGCAGCAGTCACAGAACCTTGTGCCGCTGAGGTCGAGATCGACGCCGTACATGCTGTGCCCGACGGCCTCCCGCAGCAGGGCCCGGACCGTCTTCTCTGCGCTGATGTCAAGATCGCCGCGGAGCGTCACGAGCAGGCGCCCGCCATGGGCCGAGACCCCGATCAGGAGTGCCCGCGGTACTGCTTGCGCCGCCGCGGGGCGGCCGACCGGTGGTCTGCTCATGATCTCGACCTCCCTGGCCCGTTGCCGGGGAAGCTTCAGCTCCCGCATGGCCGCCTCTTCCGTCGGCGTCCACTTTCTTCCGCATCCAGGCTCTGCCCGCTGGTCGTCGCCTGTCAAGGAATACGGGAAATACATTTCAGACTTTTGTATACGTGAACGGTTCGGTTCTACTCTGGCTGTATGGGAGAAGTACCCGAGCCACATACGGGATGGACGTTCCTCACCAATCACGCCCGCGTGCTCGCCGCGATCGCGAGCAACCAGCGCACCCGCGTCCGCGACATCGCCGCGCACTGCCGGCTCACCGAACGCGCGGTCCAGAAGATCATCTCTGACCTGGAGACGGACGGTTACCTCACTCACCGGCGTGAGGGGCGGTCCAACGCCTACCACATCCAGCCGGGGACCATCCTGCGCCACCCGGCGGAGGCGGCCCTGAGCGTGGCGGACCTGCTTTCCCTCCTGGTCCAGCACGACGTCGCGCGCCCCGACGAGGCCACGAGGCCGAGTGGCAGCCCGAGCCTGCGTGGCGGAGCCGTCGCACGCGCCAGGCACGTTGGCGGTGACGGGAATGCGTCCACGCATGCCGCGCCCGAGGGCCGATCCGACAGTGACGATCATTGGTGAGGCCTGAGCACGCTCGATGATCCGGCAGAAGGTCTGGGCGGTTCGAACGTCTGGGCCGCTGCCGCTGCCGCTGCCGCTGCCGCTGCCGCTGCCGTCTCCCGGTCGCCGACGGTGTCGAGCCGGTCTCGCTCGGCGACCTGGTGATCGAACGCGACCGGGGATCGGTGCTCGGCTACATCAGGGCGGAAAGGTCCAACACATAACGGGGCGTCACCGGCTCTCGGGACCGATCCGGGCGGTCTCCGCACGGGTCCGTTCGTACTCGGCGGCGCCCTGGATCTGCCAGGCCGCCTGGCCGATGGCCAGGATGCCGCGGGTTGGGAGTGGCACCCCGCCGATGTGGGGATTGTGGCTCAGCCGGACCGGGCACCCGAGGTCCGTACCGTCGAGGACGGCTCGGGCGCCGGCGATGTAGTACATCCGCTGGGGCATCAAGGTGCCGACATGCCCGCTCGGCATCACGGCGGCCATCTGCAGGCTCCCCAGTCCGAGAGCGCGGGCCATCAGTTCCCGGCTTCGCACCAGCACTCGCGGGCGCCAGCTCGCGAGTGGCAGCGCCGAGCCGATGGCGTTCATCACGGTGAGGACGGGCGTGGAACGAGCGGTCACCGTCCAGTCCAGGGAGGGCGAGTCCATCGTCACGTGCAACGATGCGGGTCCGGTCCAGGTGAGCTGGATGCGGGCAAAGCCGGTGTGCTCGCAGGCGGGACCGTAATACCGGGGGCAGGCGGTGTCGAGGCGCGGTCCGTCGACGTGGACGGACCACTGGCCGCCGGGAGTGCGGTGCCACACCGTCCGGTACGGGCCGAACGAGCTCTCCGGGAAGACGCGCAGCGCGAGTACGTGACCGGAGTCGAAAGGCAGGCCGAACACGCCCCAGCCCTTGGCGTACTCGTGACCCGGCCAGGTTGCCTGGCCGCGGGATTCCGGCAGGCCGGACAGTTGCGACGCCAGATCGACCATGACGGCCACCTCGCTCGGGAGCGGTCCGCAACGTGGAATCCATCATGCCAGCGCGCTGTGCCAGGCACCGTCCGGCACCAGCCAGACCACCGTCCGGCGCGGAACACAGCTGTTCACCGATCGGTGGGAGCGGTGGTCAGCCCGGTACGGGATGCCAGGGGGCGTCGGCGTCCTGGCGGGTCGGCTTCGGGTCCGCGGCGAGCCGCGGGGCGTACACGTCGCGGCCGGCGTCGTCGGGGACGGGGCCGAGGTGGGTGTGGCCGGTGAGGTAGGCGGCGCGGGCCTGGTCGGCGGCGGCGAGGTGGGTGTGGGCGACCCGCTGCAGCAGCGCGTACAGGGCGGCGACGTCGTCCCCGGCGAGCCGGTAGTGGATGCGCACCCCGTCGCGGCGAGTGGTGACCAGGCCGGCCTGCTTGAGGGTCTGCAGGTGCGCGGAGGCGGTGGTCAGGCCGAGGCCGGCGGCCTTGGCGAGGGCGTCGACGCTGCGCTCGCCCTGGGCGAGCAGGTCGAGCAGTTCCAACCGCTTGCCGTTGGACAGCGCCTTGCCGGTGGTGGCGAGTGCGTCGAACAGGGCGGCCTTGCGGGTGGGGTCTCCCATGGCATCCTCCATAAATCCATGGAATATTGTATTAGCGAGGCGAGTGGGCTGCCACCCCCTTCGCCACGATGCTGGAGGACGCCATGGGCTTCACCGACGAGCACCTGATACCCCTGGTCGACGAGGGGCTGGGCAACAGCGCCTACTTGGTCGACCTCGGCGACGGTCGGGCCTTGGCCGTGGACGCCGCGCGTGACCTGCGGGTTCTGCGGGCCGCCTGCACGAAGCACGGCCTGACGGTGGCGTTCGCGGCCGACACCCACCTGCACGCCGACTTCCTCACCGGTGCCCTCCAGCTCGCGCACGACGACGGGGCGACCGTGCTCGCTTCCGCCGCCGGGAACCGCGCCTTCCTGCACACCGCGCTCGGCGACGGCGACGAGGTGGACCTCGGCGGCCTGATCCTGCGGGCGCTCGCCACCCCCGGCCACACCGATGAGCACGTGTCCTTCCTGCTCCTGGACGGCGCCCGGGAACTCGGGGTGTTCACCGGCGGGTCGCTGATCGTCGGCTCGGCCGCCCGCACCGACCTTCAGGGCGCCGACCGGGCGGAGGAGCTGGCCCGCGCCCAGTACCGCTCCCTCCAGCGCCTGACGAAGCTGCCGGACACGACCGCGGTGTGGCCGACCCATGGCGCCGGTTCCTTCTGCTCGGCTCCGCCCGGAGCCGAGCGCACCACCACCATCGGCGCCCAGAAGGCCGCGAACGACCTGCTCGCCGCCCCGGACGAGGACACCTTCGTCCGCAGGCTGCTGGGCTCGCTCGGTTCCTACCCCGCGTACTTCGACCGCCTGGGCGAGATCAACCGCCGGGGCCCCGCCCTGCTGCCCGCCGCACCGGGCCTCGACCCGCTGACCCCGGAGAGGGTGTGCGCCCTGCTCGCCGACGGTGCCCACCTGGTCGATGTCCGGCCGGTCGCCGAGTTCGCCGCCGGACACATCCCCGGCGCGGTCTCCAACCCGCTGCGGCCTGCGTTCGCGACCTGGATCGGCTGGCTGCTGCCGCCGGACGTGCCGCTCGTCTTCGTCCTCGGCCCCGGCCAGGACGAAGCAGACCTGGCCTGGCAGGCCGCCAAGATCGGCTACGACCGGCTCGCCGGACGGCTCGCCGACGGCATGGACGCCTGGCGCGCCGAGGGCGGCCGGATCGAGACGATCGAGCTGGTCACGGCCGATCGGATTGGCACCCGGTCGGTCCTCGACGTCCGCCAGGGCGCCGAGTTCACCGCCGGGCACATCCCCGGAGCCGCCCACCACGAGCTGGGCGACCTCGCCGCCGACGGCCAGGACGCGGCCGACGGGGCGGTGGTGATGTGCGGGCACGGCGAACGCGCGATGACCGCGGCCAGCCTCCTCGCTGCCCGCGGCGCCCGCGACCTCGCGGTGCTGGTCGGCGGCGCGGGCGACTGGGCGAAGGCCACTGGCCGCCGGCTGGAGACTGGCTCGTGATCACCACCGACTCCGCCACCAGTCCCGCCCACGGCGGGATCCGGCTCGGCCTGCGCGCCAACCTCGCCCAGTTCTCCCTGCTCGTCGCCGTGAACGCTCTGGTCGGCGGCATGCTCGGCCAGGAGCGCACCGTCCTGCCGCTGCTGGCCGACCGGACCTTCCACCTGTCCGCCTACACCGCCGCGCTCACCTACATCGTCGCGTTCGGCGCGACCAAGGCGGTCACGAACTTCTTCGCCGGCACCCTCTCTGACAAGTACGGCCGCAAGCCCGTGCTGGTCGCGGGCTGGATCGTCGCGCTGCCGGTGCCGCTGCTGCTGGTCTGGGCTCCCTCCTGGGGTTGGGTCGTGTTCGCCAACGTCCTGC
The DNA here is from genome assembly GCF_042741275.1 of Streptomyces sp. NPDC058964. NCBI lineage: Bacteria > Bacillati > Actinomycetota > Actinomycetes > Kitasatosporales > Streptomycetaceae > Streptomyces > Streptomyces sp. NPDC058964. The sequence goes on along the minus strand of NZ_JBHYKH010000012.1, from coordinate 7,678 downwards.
TCGGCGTCAACCAGGGCCTGACCTGGTCGACCACCGTCATCATGAAGATCGACCTCGTCGGCCCGGCCCGGCGCGGGCTCGCAATGGGCTTCAACGAGGCCGCCGGCTACCTCGCCCTGGCCGGCACCGCCATGGCGACCGGCGCCATCGCTGCCCACTGGGGCCTGCGACCCCAACCGTTCTTCCTCGGCATCGCCTACGCCGCCCTCGGGTTCGGTCTGTCCGCCCTCGCCGTCCGCGAGACGCGCGAGCACGCCCGCTCCGAAGCGGCCCTCCACCCCTCACCGGCCAATCCCGACCACCATGCCGAACTGACTACCCGGCAGATCGCCCGCACCACCAGCCTCGCCGACAAGGCGCTGTCCGCGGCCAGCTGGGCCGGCATGGTCAACAACCTCAACGACGCCCTCGCCTGGGGCATCTTCCCCCTGCTGTTCGCCGCCCACGGCCTGAGCGTGGGCCGGATCGGCCTGCTGGTCGCCCTCTACCCCGCCGTGTGGGGCCTCGGTCAGATCCTCACCGGCTGGTGGTCGGACCGTATCGGCCGCAAGCACCTCATCTCGACCGGCATGTTCCTCCAGGCCGCTGCGATCGGCCTGGTCGCCGCCGGCACCGCCTTCCCGGTCTGGGCGCTCGCCCAGGTGTTGCTCGGCGCGGGCACCGCGCTGGTCTATCCGACCCTGCTCGCCGTCATCGGCGACGTCGCCCACCCCGCCTGGCGCGCCCGCGCCGTCGGCGTCTACCGGCTCTGGCGCGACGGTGGCTTCGCCGTCGGCGCCCTCCTCGCCGGAGCCCTCGCCGACGCCTACGGCCTCACCACCGCCATCTGGGCCGTCGGCGCCCTCACCGCTGCCGCGGGTGTGGTGGTCGCGGTACGGATGTACGAGACCCATCCGCAGTCGACCACGCCGTAGCGGGTCACCACCGTCTCCAGCCCTACGTGAGTGGCACAGAGGTGAGGGCGGCGGTCGGCGAATACTGCAGGATCCGAATACGTGCCGGTCACCGGCTGTGCGTGACGGCCTCTCGCCCGACCTGGCCGACGAATGGCAGTGATTGGGCAGCGGGGGGAGGGACATTCCGGAAGAGGTATTCGCCAAGGTCATGCCGCGGGCCTCAGCCAGGGCGGCTGACGGCGTGTTGATCCAGGTGCTGGCGAGGGCGGCCGCAGCCTGATCAGAGGAGTGTGAGCGCTTCGTCTATGCGCCGCGACGTGCCCTCGTGCGTGACCCGTCTGCTCAGGGTCTCCAGCTCCCTCCGCGCTGCCCGGTCCCCGAGCAGAGCCAGCGCGACGATGCCCGCCTCAGCCACATGAGGCGATCGGGGAGCGTTTCCGGACCGGTGGTCCAGTGAGGTCTCGACGAGACCGGCGAGGGCATGGGCGGTGTCCGGCCGAGGCGGAAGAAGGGACAGCATCCAGGCGAGTCCACGCAGCACGTGGGAGTTGTAGGGGTCGAAGCACGCGTTCACATCGAACGGGAGATGCGGATGGCCGACGAGCGGGATGGTTCGCTCCAGATGGGCCAGCTCCAACCACCTGTGCACTGCTCGTCGGACCTCCTCCGGGCCAACGGCGTCCAGAAGGGCCGATCCGGTCCGTCTCCACTTCGCCGATGGTGCACCGGCTGTCGCGGGAGCCGCATGCTCCAGCAGCCGCTGCCACGGCTCTCCCCCGGCAGTCGCCGCCTTGAGAGCCGCGTCGGCCCACGGTTCACCCGGATTGAGCACCGGACCAGGGAAATGAGCCAGTAGGTTCCGCAGTCCGGGTTCCGCGCCGTTCGCGGCCGCCTGTGTGCGACGCAAACCCGGCAGATTCGCCGCCGCACTCGTGCGTCGGAAGGCGGCCAGGACGGCGCTGTAGGGAGTACGTCCGGCCGCGAGTTCCGCGTCGGCCAGTTCCCAGATCCGGTGGGTCGACCAGATGAGGTACTGGTCCCTCAACCCGGAGAGATGTTCCTGGCGTTCGACGGCCAGCAGGTCCCCGTCGAGGCCACGGACGACTCCGGAGGCGACCATGAGCAGTTCGGTGCGAAGGTATTCCAGGTCCCGCCTGAACTCCGCGGCCGACCAGTCGTCTTCCACGTGGGCGTACCAACGGGCCCATATGCGGGCGAGCTCCAGCCGGTCCTCGTCGGGCAGTGCCCGCAGGAGCTCCATGTTCTCGAACCCCACGCCCGTCATGGAGCCGTTGTTGCAGGCCGCCCGCATGACGGCGCGAGACAGTTCTGGAAGATCGCCACGCTCGGCAAGGACCCGGTACTGAGCGGCCTGTTCTACCAGGACCTGGGTGTTCACCATCCATCTGCTCATGGCGGGCAGCGTAGAAGGGGCCACTGACATCGAACGTGCCCAGCCCCCGGCAGGGCCGGGCGCCCAGCGTAGTCGTGCGCCGACTGGCCTTCGGTGGCGGTGCCTTGGTTCACCTCGGGCATGGACGCGAGAACGCCCGGCGCTTCGAGTCCATACCGGAAGCGCACGACGGCGGTGCGAAGCGGAGACCGGCGCTATTCCATACTTGCGGTCATGTCGATGAACGGCACTGCCGCCTACCGCCTGCACGCCGGGCCACTGCCCCGGCTCGTAGAGCGTGCCCTCGTCTCCGCCCAGCGCTACGGATTCGACTGTTCCTGCCGTCCTGAGCAGGGCAGGCTGCTCCAGGTACTCGCCGGCGGCGCCCGACAGCGGATCGCCGAGACCGGCACCGGGTGCGGGGTCGGCCTTGCCTGGCTGGCCAGCGGGGCGGCACCGGAGGTGGAGCTGTTCAGTGTGGAACGAGACCCGGCGCGGGCGAAGGCCGCCGCCGACGTCTTCTCCGATGTGCCTCAGGTACGGGTGGCGTGCGCGGACTGGACCGAGATCTATGCGCACGGACCGTACGACCTGCTCGTGCTCGACGGCGGAGGCCAGGCCAAGGACGGCGGCGCGGCCGATCCCGAGCGGCTGCTCGTCCCGGGCGGGGTGCTGGTCGTCGACGATTTCACACCTTCCCGCGCCTGGCCTCCCGCCTACGCGGGTCGTCCCGACGCCGCCCGGCTGCACTGGCTGAACCATCCCGCACTGCGGACCGTGGATCTGCCGCTCGCCAGGGATCTGAGTGCGGTAGTCGCCGTACGGCGCACCGACCCGGCCGGATCAGGCGTCGCGCCCGTCCGGACCACGGGCCACACCTCGCCCAACTGATCGTTTCAGAGTGAGTTCGGCTTGGGGGCTTGGCAGTTGGGCGCGGTGGCGGCCGTGTTGTGACCGGAACCGTACTCGGCGAGCAGCAGGGCGATGTCGTCGGCTCGGTACGAGGAGCCCCGGGCGTTGTGCAGGAGCCGGTCGGCGAGTTCGTCCAGTGAGTCCGCAGGGGCGTGGGCCAGGGATGTTCGCAGGCCGTCGATCCCCACGTTGATGTCGGCGCCGCGTCTCTCGACCAGTCCGTCGGTGTAGAGGGCGAGGACGGACCCTGGCGGGAGATCGATCCGGGTTGCTGGATAGGCGCTCGCACGATCCACACCGAGGAGTGGGCCGACGTCCAGTTCAAGGACGCTGGTCGTCGCGTCGGGACGGCGAAGCAGGGGTGGGGGGTGGCCGGCCGTGACGGCGTAGGCGTGGTGGCCGTGGGGTTCGAGGTTGATGTAGCAGCAGCTGGCCAGCAGACCGGGGTCGAGGTCGACGAGGGTCCGGTTGGCGCCCGCCATCACATCGCCAGGCGTATGGCCTACTGCGGCGAAGGCCCGTACGGCGCTGCGCAGCTGGGCCATGGTGGCCGCGGCGGCGATGCTGTGCCCCTCCACGTCTCCGATGACAAGACAGACCCCACTACCGGTGGGGATTACGTCGTACCAGTCGCCACCGATGTCCATTCCGCTGGTGCCGGGCAGATAGCGCGCGACGGTGCGGATACCCGGGACTACTGGCAGCCGGTGCGGCAGGAGCGCCTGCTGCAGGCCGCGCGCGAGGGCGAACTCCGAGTCGTAGAGCCGCGCTCGTTCCAGGGCCTGGGCGATCAGCCCGGCCAGTGCGGTGAGGACGCCACGGTCCTTCTCCGTGAATCGGTGGATCTCGTCGAAGCCGAGGACGCAGGTGCCGACAGGGTGGCTGGAGGCCATCAGTGGCAGATACGCCCAAGAGCTCACTTCGCCCGTGGGGGTGCCCGGGTAGCCCTGGGAGAGGTCCTGCTGCGACTCGATGAAGAGCGGGGCACCGGAGGTCAGGGTCTCCGTACCGGGCAGGCAGGCATGCAGCGGTACGCCCTCCAGCCAGTCGAGGAAGTCTTCGTGGTGGCCGGTGTGATAGAGCAGATGCATCGTTCCGTCGCGGACCACGTAGATCGCCAGCTGCTGCCCTCCGAAGGCTGGTAGGAGCTGGTCGGAGATGACTTCGCAGACTTCGCGGGCGGTGACCGCCTCGGTCAGCGCGCTGCCCAGCTGCAGGACGTGGTACATGACGCCCAGGCGCGCCGGTGTGGCAGCCGTTGCTGTCTCGGCCGAGGAGACTGATGGCGTCGAGGCCGAGGGTGGATGACCGGAGGGCACCACCCGGCCGGTTACTCCGTCCGCTTGCGGATGGAGGGAGAAGCTGAGCCACCGGTCGGGCGGTCGGCAGGCCAGGAAGGAGACCGGCGCCTGCGAGATCATCGCGGACCGGTGCCGGTACTCGATGTCGGGATCGGACAGCCACGGCAGCACGTCCGGGAGGAACCGACCCAGCAACTCGTCGCCGCGCACGCCCAGCAGCTGCAGGGCGCTGTGGTTGGCGTAGGCGACCCGCCCGTCGGGGGCGAGGGAGAACACCCCGTCCCGCAGCCGTTCGACCGCGGCGACGGCCGCGCTGCCGGCCTGCGCGTCGACGACCGTGCCGACCAGGCGGGTGCGTGCCCGCGCGTCGTCGGCCTCCGGTGCGCGGCCCCACAACTCGACCGTGCGGTACCCCAAGACACCGTCCCTGCGGTCCCGTACGCGCAGGGGCCGCGCTTTGATCCGGCCCTCGGCGGCTGCCGCGCGGGCGGCCGCTCGAAGGGCGGCGCGGTCGCCGGGGTGCAAGCAGGAAGCCAGTGTTTCGGCTCGTCCGTCGAAAGCACGGGGGGCGAGACCGAAGATCGCGCAGAGCTCGTCGTCCACGGTGAGGGTGCCGGTGACGAGGTCCCAGTCGAACAGGCCGGCCCTCACGGCCGGTGCCGAGGCAGCCGGCGTCTCGACGGGAATCGTCTGCGCGTCGCACTCGACGGGATCGCCGGTACGGGCGCGGAGCTCGGCGAGGGAGGCACCGAGCCGTTTGGCGATGGTCCGTACGTGGCGGCGCTGGGCCTTGGACAGCCCTTCGCTGCCGGGTGACGCAGCCCAGACGATCGCCAGCGCACCGAAGGTCTCCTCATCTGCGGCTACCGGCACGGAGCAGGAGCCGAAGGCGTACGGCAGAGCTACCGCGAGCTGAGGAAACCGGCGCATCGTCTGGTCGGCGTCGGTCAGGTGGACCGTGCGCCCGGAGCTGTAGGCCGCGGCGGCCGGGATGGGACTGCTCACCGGAATGAGGTTCCAGCCACCGAGCAGGGAAGGCGGCACTCCGCACGTCGCGGCGAGCACGATCGACCGACGGTCGCGGGACCGGAGGAAGACGCTCCCGGCGTACGCGCCGGTTCCTTCGACGGCTTCGACGACGGCAGCAGCGAGCAGATCCTCACGCTCCGCCATCTCGCCGACGATCGTTTCGTGCACAGTTCCAGTGTGCGCAGGTCGGCCCACCGGCCCAAGGCGGCAACCCAGCGAGACGCATCGATCACAGCTCGCAGGGCCCGTCGCCGCGTTCCGGCGTACCGGCGACCGTGCAGGGCGTGCGCTCGAAGATGAAGCGGCTGGCGGACCGGTGCTGGGCCGTCGAGCCCCTCCCGGGCCGGTTCACGCTCGCCGCCGGGTCGGCCGCCGGGCCGGCCGCCGGATCATGAGCATCGTCGTCGACCACAGCACCATCTGCTCGTGGACGGCGGGCAGCGTCTCGTAGTCGCGCACCAGCCGGCGCGAGCGCATCAGCCATGCCCGGCGCGACGGTGCAGCCAGGCTCGGCCAGCAGGGGCCGCACCCCGCCGACGGCACGTGTGACGGTGGAGCGGTCCACGCCGAACCAGCAGGCCAGCACGTCATGAGTGGTGCCATGGCGCAGATTCACCAGTGTGGCCGGCGGCCCGTCGACGAAGACGAACCCGGCCCTCGCCCCGGCTCCGACAGCCCGCCGCGGGCGATCTTCAAGCCGAGCCTGATGCTGCCTCGTGCCCACGGGCGGCCGGCCCGGCCTGGGCTCGTCCACCAGGCCGTCCAGCCGCTCGGCGAGAAATCGCTGCCGCCACTCGCGGACCGTGTCCGCGGCCACCCGCAGATCCCGGGCGACGGCGACAAGCGGCGGCGCCTCGCGCCCCGCACAAGCCGGCACAAACCGCGACCGCAGGGCCAGCGCCCTGGCCGATGCCGCCCGACGCGTCCACCGCTCCAACGCCGCCCGCTCCTCCACGGACAGCAACAGCGGCTCCAGCCTCGGGCCCCGACGAGGAACTGACGCACCAGCAGCAGAAGTCACACCAACCAACGATCACTACTGGCGCAGGACGCCGGCAGGCCACAGGCAGACGAAAGGGCACCCGGCGCCGGGCGAGGGCCCCTCTGTGCCCGCCGGGGTCAGGCGTCCAGCACCTGCCCGGGAGAGCACAGGACATCGGCGGGCGGATTTCCGCCCGCCGGCCTCGCTGCTCAACGAGGACAGTCGATGGTTACGATCGGCACGGCGCCGGCCGAGCTGAGCGCCCATGCCGTGCCGGTCCAGACGACGTAGGGATTCGCGGCGGTGCCCGACCCGCTCGCAAAGTTGAAGTTATGACCGGTGACGGCAGTGCAGATCTCTGTCGCTTCGGGAAAGTCGATCTGGATTTCGCGACCGTTGATCCGGGGCCCCGTGCAGGATGTATCGGTCGTGGTCGTGGAGGTGCTCGCACACGTGAGTGTCGCGCCGCGCACGATCTGGGTCGAGAGGAACTGACCGAAGACCGGCTCGGATCCTGGTGGTCCCTGGGGGCCGGTGGCACCCTGTGGTCCCGTCAGGCCCGTGGCACCCGTCTGTCCGGTCGCGCCCTGTGGGCCGGTGGCACCCTGTGGTCCTGTCAGGCCCGTGGCACCCGTCTGTCCGGTCGCGCCCTGTGGGCCTGTGGCACCCTGTGGTCCTGTCAGGCCCGTGGCACCCGTCTGTCCGGTCGCGCCCTGCGGGCCGATGACACCCTGCGGGCCGATGAGACCCTGCGGTCCCGTCTGCCCCGTGGCACCCGTCTGTCCAGTGGCACCCTGCGGTCCCTGCGGGCCGGTGTCGCCCTGCGGACCCGCCTGTCCGGTGTCGCCCTGCGAGCCTTGCGGTCCCTGCGGGCCGGTGGCGCCCTGTGGTCCCTGCGGCCCGCGCGGCCCCCGCGGACCGGGGGGACCGACAATGCACTTGTCGTGCTTTCCGTGGCACTCGTCGCCGCCGACGGGACCCACCGAGGTCGTGGGCGCCGACAGCGAGTTCAACGGGGCCGCAAGCGCAGGTTCGGCGAAACCGAGCACAACGAGGGCCAACGACGCCGCAGCACCGCCGACGCGCCAACTGCCCTGCCTGGGCAGCGGCCCCATGCCGGACCCGGAGCGGTTCTCAGCACTCATCCTTGATTACTCCTCAGAGA